>JADYYL010000158.1 GCA_020853655.1 Deltaproteobacteria bacterium | reverse complement strand
GACGAGTGCGCCGAGATTTCCGGCGCCATACAAGTACATCGAGAAAGGCGACATCCTCACGTTTGGCTATGAAACCGAGACGCTGATCATCTCGGACATCTATGCGCCGCTCGTCATCCCAGAACATGACGCCCCGATTACCATCAGAGCCGACGTCAACTGGCTCGTCTGCAAGGACTCGTGTGTTCCCGGTGGCCGACAGGTCGAGCTCACACTTCCGTTTGGAACCGAGTCTCCTCTCGAGGGCTCCCGCTCTTACGACATGTTTCAGCGCTTCGATGCGCAGACCCCGCAATCACTGACGCGTTTGCGACAGGTCAAGGGATGGGAACAGTTTGGGTTTCAACCCGTCGTCGAACGCACAGTGGTTGCTCCGGGCCAGAAGTTTTCGGCGGGAGTGATCCTCACCGGAATTCCGCAGAAGGCGCTTGCCACCATCGACAACCACGTGCAGCTCTTCCCAGAGGCGAACGACGTTCTGGATATCGGGCGGCCGAAGATCTCTGTGCTGCCCAGTTCATCCGCCGAGGAGCCGTCGCGTGCCCTCGCGGTGTTCCCCCTGAAGGGCTTCTCTGCCGCCCCGTCAGGATTGGAGCTTCGCGGCACCGGTGTAATCTCGTGCGCGATCTGTGAGCAGGAGACGGATTTCACATTTGAGTGGCGTGTACCGCTCCGCGTCGAGGCCGATGATTCGGCTGCGGAAGGGTGGTCATCCGAGTTCGCTTCCGCGGCGAGAAACGGTAAGTTGCTCCGTTTCCGCGAGGCTTCCCACGGCGAAGATGGCGCGGAGGTGTTGGCCGCCGAGCCCGGTGGGCTCTCTGCGTTTGGGTTCCTCGGTGCCTTGATCGCCGCTTTCCTCGCAGGAATCATCCTCAACGTCATGCCCTGCGTTCTTCCGGTAATCTCGCTGAAGGTTCTCGGTTTCGTGGAGTCCGGTTCGTCCTCCCGCGGCCGGGCATTTCGGAATGCCCTCGTCTTCGCCTCCGGCGTGCTGTTTACATTCCTCGTCCTCGCGCTGATCGTCATCGGCTTAAAGAGCGTCGGATATCAGGTCGGATGGGGGTTCCAGTTCCAGGAGCCCGCTTTCGTTTTCGGACTCGCGATCATTCTTTTCCTGTTAAGCCTCGGCTTCTTCGAGCTCTACCATATCGAGCCGCCGGGACTTCAGTCCGCGAACCGAGCTGCGCGGCATGTCCAGGAGACACCGCTTCTTCGACACTTCTTCGATGGAGTCCTCGCGACGCTTCTCTCGACGCCATGCACCGCCCCGTTCCTTGGAACTGCGTTGGCATTTGCGCTTACCCAATCTGCCCCATTTACCGTCGCGATCTTTCTTGCCATCGGCGCGGGTCTTGCGCTCCCGTATGTGATTCTCTCCACAAGCTCGCACTTGATTCGACATCTCCCAAAGCCCGGTCCGTGGATGGACACGTTCAAGCAGATCCTGGGATTCCTCCTCCTCGGCACTGTCGTTTGGCTCCTCTCCGTTCTCGAGAGTCTGATCGCCGGGAGTGTATTGCCGACGTTGCTCCTCCTGCTCATCATGTTCTTCATCTTGTGGTGTGGGCGAAAGCTCGCCTTCCGCTCTGGAGTGGAACGTCGGTCCCGCGCGCTCCGCGCAGTTGTCGTTTGTGCCCTCCTACTCTCGACCGTGCAGACGTGGCGTGGTCTCTCGTGGGCACGAGCCTCCTCGAGCGCGAGCATGAGTGATGCTTCGGTGCGATGGATCCCGTTCTCAGCGGATCGTTTGGAAGCGGAGAAGCTACGAAAGAACGTCGTCTTCATCGACTTCACCGCGGACTGGTGCATCACCTGCAAATTTAACGAGCGATTCGTGCTTGCGAAGGAGAGCGTGACTAAGACGATGGATGAGTTGAACGTCGTCGCGCTGAAAGCAGACTGGACGACCCGCGATCCTGTCATCACGCAGGCGCTCCAGAGCTACGGCGGGATCGGCGTTCCCCATTACGTCATCATCGCTCCGAACGGAGATGTTCGAACGCTACCCACGGTGCTGACACCGGGGATGGTCGTCGACGCCCTGAAGTCGGCGGCCGCTGCGAAGTCGAGCTGATATTTCGAAACCAAGCGCCGCGGCGTTGCGAACCGCTTCTTCCGTAACCAAGCATGGCGCCAAGATTGAACTATATCCACGCCCTGAGGGAGCCGAGCTCGCGTGGCAGACAAGGCCCGGAGCGTGTTCTGATCCGCGAGCACCGCAGGACATGTCCCGCAACGAAGTATGGCACCAAGGTAACGGTTCTCCGATCGGACTTTATGAAAGGTGCTGAGGGAGCCGAGCTCGCGCGGCAGACAGGGCGCGGAGCGTGTTCTTATCAGCGAGCAGCGGAGGCTTTCCCGCAACCAAGTATGTCGCCGAGATCGGCTTCCTTAGGCGGCTCTAGAAGGTGAGGCCCATGGAGAGCCGCGCATACCCCGTTTTCTGCGTTTCGCCGCGAAACACCGGTTCGCCGCGAATCTTGAACTCGAGTTCGCTGTCGTAGAGAACGCCGCCTTCGAGTTGAAAGCTGAACGTCGAATTTGCCCAGTAGCGGAGTCCGCCGCCGATGCGACGATCATGAATGTGCGCATCAAACTCGACGTCGTCCGCGTGAAGTCGATATTCATCACCCGTGATCCACAGTCCCCCGTAAACCTCTGCGTCGGTTGAGATGTGCACGCCGATTCGGGCCTCACGGGGGAACGTGAGGGTCACATTCAGATCGCCCTCTTCGCTCATCAAGCGGAGTCCGATGAGCGGATAGAGTGGAGTATCATCGTAGATCTCGTCATACGCGGCACCGGCGAGGATCTGTGTTCCGGGGTTGATGCGGTAGACGAGCATCCCTTCGCCGAAGAGTCGCATCGCATCTTCGTCAGTCATCTCCTCGAGATCCGTGTAGATCCCCGGTCGAGCGACGCCGGTGATCAGAAGATCGTCACCAAGGAATAAGCCAGCACCGGCCGTCAGCGAAATTTTGTGCCAGGTGTCGTTCAGCCCAGGCACCACTCGGCGCGAGGTGGAGTTGAATTCATAGCTCCGCGCGTCGTAATCGAATCCAGCCCGGAGATACAAACTTTCTTGGAGCGGAATCGGAACCTCGAGACCTGCACTCATATCAAGCAGGTCGTAACTCCCCGGTCCCGCCTCCTCGTCGTTTTCAGGCTGATACATCGCCGAGAGCTTGAGATCGGGCTCGCCTCCGCGCAGCAGGTGAAAGAACCCGTGGTGTTCCTTGAGGAACGTCGATTCCTCGGCGAGAGAGGGCGTCGCGCCCAAGCCAAGAGAGAGCGCACCGAGCGGCAGCGCGATTCGGAGCTCATGACCGAATCGTCGGCAGAGGCGGAGGGTGTCGAAAAGGAGACGAGTAGAAATCATGCGCGCATGATAGAGACGCGGGAGAAATGTTGACAAGCAAATTCAGCAGATTGGTATAGTTCCCCCCAGGTCGCCCGACGTGGCGATCGTTTTCCCACACACACGGAGAAGCAAACGATGGAAGGCCAAGCACTCTGGGAGAAGTACTCCAAATACTATCTGTCGCTTCCGAGCGTCGGCTTCGCCGTTGATATCAGTAGAATGCGGTTCGACGAATCGTGGCTCCCGTCGATGGAGAATCGGGTTCAAGCCGCAATGGACGCCATGGAGGCGCTCGAGCAGGGAGAGATTGCCAATCCCGACGAGCAGCGAATGGTCGGGCACTACTGGCTCCGCGCTCCAAAGCTCGCCCCGAACGACGAACTCCGCACGCAGATCGAAGACGCGAAGAAGCTTGTCAAAGAGTTCGCCGCCGCTGTGCACAGTGGGAAGGTCCGTCCCGCGACGACCGAGAAGTTCACAACGGTGTTGCTCATCGGCATCGGTGGATCGGCGCTTGGTCCTCAGCTCGTCGCCGACGCACTTGGCTCGGCCGCCGACAAAATGAAGGTGCTGTTCCTCGACAATACTGACCCCGACGGCTTTCAACGAATGTATGCGACCCTTGGAAAAGAGCTCGCGTCGACGTTGAGCGTGGTGATCTCGAAATCTGGCGGAACAGTCGAAACGGCAAACGGCATGCTCGAAGCCGCCGCAGCGTATCAACGGCTCGATCTCAGCTTTGCGGCCCATGCCGTCGCGGTAACATCCTCCGGTAGCAAGCTCGATCAGCGAGCGACGAGCGAGAAGTGGCTCCGAACTTTTCCGATGTGGGACTGGGTCGGCGGGAGAACGTCGCTGTTCTCTGCCGTTGGACTCTTGCCAGCAGCGCTCCAGGGCATTGATGTAGATGCGTTCCTCTCCGGCGCGGAAGAGATGGATGTGCTCACGCGTGCGCGCGTGACCGTTCAGAATCCGGCAGCGCTGCTTGCTCTGATGTGGTTTGTCTCCGGCGAAGGGAAAGGCAAGAAGGACATGGTGATCCTTCCTTATAAAGATCGCCTCGTGCTGATGAGTAAATATCTTCAGCAGCTCGTCATGGAGTCGCTCGGGAAAGAGCGCGATCTGAAGGGAAATGTCGTTCACCAAGGGATCGCAGTATACGGAAACAAGGGTTCCACCGATCAGCATGCCTATGTTCAGCAGCTGCGTGACTGCGTAAATAATTTCTTCGCAACGTTTCTCGAAGTACTTTCCGACTACACGCAGCAGCTCCCCGACAAAACGCTTGAGGTTCGAGAGGGCGTCACTTCTGGCGACTATCTCAACGGATTCTTCCAGGGAACTCGTCGCGCGCTCTTTGAGAATCAGCGCGACTCGATCACGATCACGATCGACCAACTATCAGCGAAAAGTCTGGGTGCGCTCATCGCGCTCTTTGAGCGGGCCGTCGGAATGTATGCGGCGCTTGTTGGCATCAATGCCTATCATCAACCCGGCGTCGAGGCGGGGAAGAAGGCGGCGGAAGAAGTCGTCGCCCTCCAACAGAAGGTCGTGGCTGAGGTCCGCCGGGGTGGTTCGCAGCCCCGCAATGTCGAGGCAATCGCGGCAGCCTGCGGTTCGAGCGATCCGGAGGCGGTCTTCAAGATCCTTGAACACCTGGTGCAGAACAAACGCTTCGCTATACTGCGCCGAGGAGACCGTTCTCCAAAGGGTGCGACCTACAGTTGCTGATCAAAGCTGAAACGACGAGGGTGCGTTCACGATTCTACGGGTGAGAACAGAGCCGGTCGAATGACGCGAGGCGGCCGCGCTTAACGCGCGCCGCCAAGCCCAAGACCACGAATGATTGCCTCGACCTGGCTCGATTTATTGAGCGTGTAGAGATGCAGTCCAGGTGCGCCGCGCTCAAGGAGCGCCCGACCCTGTTCGAGCGCCAGATCGATCCCGTATTGCACGACCCCTTCCGGGTCGCCCTCTAAGCGCGAGAGCTGCGCTGCGACCTGCGGCGGAATCGACGCACCGCACAGAGACGTAAAGCGTTTCACCTGCGCCACATTCGCAATCGGCATCAGTCCCGGAACGATGGGAACGGCGACGTTGTATGGTGAAAGGTCGTCGAGAAATCGGAAGTAAAAATCGTTGTCGAAGAACAGTTGCGTGATAACGACTTCTGCACCCGCATCCACCTTCTCCTTGAGATATGCGAGATCCGCCTCACGCGAAGTGGCTTCTCGATGGGTCTCGGGATAGCCGGCGACAGCGAGGCTGAACTGTCCGCGCGCGTTGAGATGCTTCGTGAGATCACGCGCGCAGCTGAACCCCTCCGGATGGGCGACGAATGTCGAAGTACCTTGAACCGGATCTCCTCTCAGCGCGAGGACGTGCTCGATCCCGTCTTCGATCAGCTCATCGGCGATCGCATCGATCTCTGCCGTGCTGTGCCGAGAACATGTCAGATGCTGAACGGCGACCAGCTTCAACGTGTCGCGAATGAAGGTCACCAGCTCTCGCGCCGCACCCCGCTGCCCACCCCCGGCACCATACGTCACCGTCATAAAATCAGGGCTCAACTTCGCGAGACGCTCGATGAGCGCCAACGTCTCGGGAACGCCGCTTTCCGCCTTCGGCGGGAAGAACTCGAGCGAGAGCACTCTCGACCGCTTATAAATCTCAGAGAAACGCATGAACCAACTCGGCTGGAGATTATGAACGCTGCGAGGGCCTTATGCCCGGAACCGCTTTCCGAACGCAAGCGGGAACTGGGAAGGCACGTCGGGGCGTTGCGCGGCCTCTACACCATGGATCGCCGAGAATCGGGGATCAAGGTGTTCGTGGTGAGGGCAAAAAAAAGCGGCCTCGAAATCGAGGCCGCCGTTCTTCTCTCTGGGTTATGAAAACCCAGATTGAGGCGCTCAGGTTAACTTCTGTCCTGCACCTCGACCGATTCCACCGGGACCGGTTTGGTGTTCGCGTACCGCTTCTGAGCGCGGCTTCGGGTCTGCGGTGGAGTGGCTGGTCCAAACAACCAGTCCTTGATCCGCTGCCAGAAGGTGCGGCGTTTCGTTTCGCCATCCTTTTCGGCAGACGGCGAGGTGAACATTTCGCCCTTGGCTCGAGCCGCAGGTGTGCTTGTCTCAGTGGACGAGCCACCAAGGAGCCCCTTCTTCGGTTCGCTTTTCGAAGTGGCACGGGCTTTATCTCGCTCGTCCTTCTCCTTCTGCCGCAGCGCTTTATCACGCTCCTTCGCTTGCAGTTTTGCAGCTTTCTCCTGACGCTTCTGACGCTCTTTCTGCGCCTTTATGGTCTGCTTACGCTGGGTCTGATCTGCCTTATATTGCCACTTCGCCAGCTTCTCCTCGTAACGCGCATTGTCGTTGCGGGCTTTGATAATCCGATAATCGTATGGGCTAGAACTCTTCAGAGTCGCCACATCATTCTGAGATCGAGAGGAGCTTAATCGACGCGCTGCGTTGGTGCTCGACTTCACCCGCCGCGTTTGTGAGCGTCGAGCGGAGCGAAACAGCTCACCCGCCGATGCGTCTTGCGGGACGATAAGCGTCGGAGTTGCGCTGAGTGCCACCATCAACACCGCCGCCGACACGAATTTCCACACTCTCGTGAACACCATAAATTTCCCGCTCAATCTTGCAGTGAACGACCCCGACATTGGGATCGGCTCCCGACAAGTTCTACAATTTAGGCCGAGGCATCTCGGCACACTCGAACTCCTCTGGAGCCCCCGAACGGGCACCGAGAGAGGAGATTCCTCCAGTCGCCTGCACAGTTATGACATAATCGCGTGGAAATGTGAGCCTGACGCTCGTGATTCCCTCTCTAGAAGTCGTCAATACGGAGGGACGCCTAACCAACAGTATCTATTCACGTTTTTATCGTCGCTCACCAGCAGGCGGTGAGCGCGGCAATCAATTCCGGGCGTGCCCCCAGCGTTGGAGCGAAGAAGTCGTGTCAGCTGCGGCCAAGTCGTGAAATGCTCGACTCCCGAGTAAACATCAAAGTGATATGACCCAACCCCTCTGGACACCCACTGCTGAGCGAGTGCGCGGTTCGAACCTCGCCCGGTTGATGGCGGAGTTCCGCCCCGACCTGCCCATCTCCGCTGCGGCCTGGGATCCGCTCTGGCAGTGGTCGGTCGACCGCCCCGCCGAGTTCTGGCCGGCGGTTTGGCAATTCGGCGATGTCATCGCCTCTCGAAAGTGGGATTCGGTTCTCGAAGACGGGGAGCGGATGCCCGGTGCGCGGTGGTTCAGTGGCTCACGCCTCAATTTCGCAGAGAATCTCCTCCGCTTTACCGGCGATGATGCGGCGATCGTCTTTCGGTCGGAGAATGGCGCGCGTCGCACCGTAAGCTGGGACGAACTGAGGAATATGGTCGCGGCGCTGCGCGGCTATTTGATCAACTGCGGCGTGACCGTCGGTGACCGCGTTGCCGCGTTTCTCCCGAACATTCCGGAGACGATCGCCGCGATGCTCGCCACCACCAGCATCGGCGCTATCTGGTCATCAACGTCGCCGGATTTCGGTGCGCGAGGCGTGATCGAACGATTCAGCCAGATCGAGCCAAAAGTGCTGATCACGAGCGACGGCTACTTCTACGGTGGCAAGGCGATCGACTCGATCTCTCGAACAGAGGAGATCTTGCGGGCACTGCCGACCGTGCGACACGTGGTGCTCGTGCGATATCACGGTCCGGACGGCGTGCCT
Organism: Deltaproteobacteria bacterium; assembly: GCA_020853655.1. GTDB lineage: Bacteria > Bdellovibrionota_C > UBA2361 > SZUA-149 > JADYYL01 > JADYYL01. Next base: position 10,077 of record JADYYL010000158.1, on the reverse strand, counting down.
GTGTCGCAGCATCAGGCGCCGAGCGAGTGGACGACCCTGGAATCCATCCTCGCTGCGACACCACCACCGCTCGCATTTGAGCAGCTGCCATTCGATCATCCCGTCTATATCTTGTACTCATCCGGAACCACCGGCGTTCCGAAGTGCATCGTGCACGGTGCTGGCGGCACTCTCCTCCAACACATCAAAGAACTGGCGCTGCACACCGATGTGAAACGTGGCGAGCGAATTTTCTACTTCACCACCTGTGGCTGGATGATGTGGAACTGGCTCGTGTCGAGCCTCGCGCTCGGCGCGACCGTACAACTCTTCGACGGCTCCCCGCTCACACCAAGCGCGGAGACACTCCCGATTATGCTCGAGGAGGAGGGCATTCAATATTTCGGAACCAGCGCGCGGTATCTGCTCTCGGCGGAGAAGCTGCACGTCACAGCCAAGCGACGCGAGTTTCCAAAATTGCGCACCATCCTTTCGACTGGCTCTCCCCTACCACCGTCGAGCTTCGAGTATGTGTACCGTGAATGGAAAGGGGACGTCGCGCTCGCCTCGATTTCGGGGGGCACAGATATCGTGTCCTGCTTTGCGCTCGGCAATCCGCTCCTCCCTGTCTACGCCGGAGAGATTCAGTCTCGCGGTCTCGGGCTCGCCGTCGATGTCTTCGATGAATCGGGAAGGGCGATTGTCGGCGAGAAGGGCGAACTCGTCTGCACCAAGCCATTCCCCGCAATGCCGGTGAAGTTCTGGAACGATCCAGGCGATGAACGTTATCTTGCGTCGTATTTTGCGATGTATCCCAACATCTGGCGACATGGCGACTGGGTTGAACTCACGCCGCGCGGTGGTCTCGTGATTTTCGGACGCTCAGACGCAGTGCTGAACCCCGGCGGTGTGCGCATAGGGACAGCGGAGATCTACCGCGAAGTCGAGCAGATGAAAGAGATCCTTGAGAGCGTGGTGACCGCCCAACAGTGGGAGAACGATGAACGCATCGTGCTATTCGTGAAGCTCAGACCGGGGGTCGTGCTCGACGACGAGCTCCGAGAGCGCATACGGAAGCTCATCCGCGCGGAACTCACTCCACGCCATGTTCCCGCGAAAATCATCGCGGTGCCCGATATTCCGAAGACCGTAAGCGGCAAGACGGTCGAACTCGCCGTGAAGAACGTCATACACGGTAGACCCGTGAAGAATGCCGATGCCCTCGCGAATCCCGAGGCGCTGGCGCACTTTGAGAATCTCAGTGAGCTGCGAGACTAGCTATGACGACCAGTTACCCGAAATCAGTACTGCTTCGCGAGAACGGCCCTCGCGAGGGATTCCAAGCGCTCGCGGCGGTTCATCCGACAGAAACGAAGCTCGAGTTGATCGATGCGCTCGCGCAGACCGGCGTGCGGAGCATTGAGGTCACGTCATTCGTTCGCGCGGATCGTATTCCACAACTCGCAGACGCAGAAGAGCTCGTCGCGCGACTCACTCCTCGAACGGGAGTGAGGTATACCGCCCTGTATTTGAATGAGCGGGGTCTTGAGCGCGCTCTTGCCAGCACAACTCTCGAAGTTGGCGGATTCTTCCTCCTCGCAGCAAGCGAGGCGTTTCTGAAACACAATCAGAACCGAACGCTCGACCAGGCACTCGCAGAGCTGGCGACGATGGCTGAGCTGTTCGCAGCGAGAAACCTTCCATTCGAGCAACTCATGATCTCCACCTGTTTTGGTGATGAGTATCAAGGTCGCATCGAATGCGAAGCTGTCCTCGCGATCGTCGCTCAGGCGTTCCAACGCTTAAACGGAGCACTGCCAGCAGAGGTGACGTTTGCAGACACGACCGGGTGGGGTAATCCGGAAGCGGTTCGCCGGCTCATCTCGGAGTTCCGCTCCCGCCATCCTGGCGTTGAGCCCGGACTCCATCTCCACGACACCAGAGGAACCGGCATGGCGAATGTTCTCAGCGGGCTGCAGTGCGGCGTCGAGCGATTCGATGCCTCCGTCGCAGGCCTCGGAGGGTGTCCGTTTGCGCCCGGTGCGGCGGGCAACGTGCCAACTGAAGATGTCGCCTTTCTGTGCGAGGAGCTCGGGATCCACACCGGCGTCAATTTGGAAAAGTATATCCATTGTGCGACACTCGCGGAGAAGCTCGTCGGCGTTCCGCTCCCTGGCAAATTGAAGCAGGGCGGCCTCCTGAAAGTCCGGTCCTAGTTTAGATGCGTTCTCGTCCACTCTCCCTTCTTTCGTTTCGGCGCGGCACGAAGCCGATCGTGTCTCTTGCTCTCCTCTGCCTCTCGCTCTGCCTCTTCGACAGAACCCTCCCCATTGCGGCGCATGCGCAAAGCTCTGGGTCCCCGATCGTGTGGCGAACAACGCCGGATGGATTTGCCGTCGCGAGTTATGATCTCCCTTCATCAGTGTCCGTCGTTCGATCGCAGGTGCTCCTCGCGAAATTTTCACCGGCAAGATTCCGATTCGTCGCCGTGCACGCGCCGGATACCGGCATCGCTCGCGACAACGTCAGAACGCTTGCGAGCAGCATCAACGGGATCGCCGCGATCAACGCAAATTTCTTCGACGAGAATGGCCGGGCGCTCGGCGTGGTGTTGAATGGTGGGGTTCAAAAAAACCCAATGCACCGCGGCGGAAAAGTCTTAACCGGTATTTTGTATCAGCGCGGGGATCGACTCGGCATCGTTCACCGAACGGAGCTACCGGCCGACGTCGGAATGGCGCTCCAGGCCGGACCGAGATTGGTGGTCGACGGGAAGGCAGTCAATGTCGACTCACCTCACGTGTCGAGTCGGCGATCGGGCGTCGCGCTGACGAAATCCAACGAGGTCATTCTATTTGCGACGACGCTCCGTTTTCCAGGAGCGAGCTTCGCAGAGATCCAGAGCTTGCTTCTTCGGCCTGAGCTTGAGGTCGTGAATGCATTGAACTTCGATGGCGGAGGATCGTCTCAGATGTTCCTTCGTTCCGGCGATAAAGATGGCAGTGATCTGCTCGTGAGTGGCGGCGATATCGTGCCGGTCGCTCTTGTGGTCGTATCTAAAGGTGTAAAGAAATGAGCAGCGATGTTTCCGCGGTGTTGATTGAGGGGGACGGAATCGGACCAGAGATCGCCGAGGCGGTCGTTATGGTCCTCGACAAGGCGAAAGCCGGTGTCGAATGGGAGCGGATGCCCGCAGGATACACGGCGCTGCTCGAACACGGCTCGACGTTGCCGGAAAGAACACTGACCGCGATTCGCGAGAAACGTCTTGCGTTGAAAGGTCCGTTAACCACACCGGTTGCAGGGAGCATCGAGGTCGGCTCTGACTTCAAGAGCGTGAACGTGCAGCTCCGTCGAACGCTTGATCTCTACGCGAATTACCGGCCGGTCCGCACCGTCCCAGGAGTAAAGACGCGCTTCTCAGATATTGATCTCGTCTTCATTCGAGAGAACACCGAGGGCCTCTATTCCGGCCTTGAGCACGAGATTACGGATGGTGTCGTCACGAGCCTCAAGGTCGCAACGCGAAAGGCGTGCACGCGGATTGCAGAGTTTGCGTTCGAGTTTGCACGACGCGAGAAGCGCAAGAAGGTGACCGGCGTACACAAAGCCAACATCATGAAGCTGTCGGACGGCCTCGCGCTTGAGTGCTATCGCGCCGTGTCGAAAAAGTTTCCTGAGATTGAGTACGACGAGAAGATCATCGACGCGACCGCGATGGCCCTCGTCATGACCCCCGAAAAGTTTGATGTACTCGTCATGGAGAATCTCTACGGGGATATCCTTTCCGATCTCGGCGCCGGTCTCGTCGGCGGCCTTGGACTCGCCGCCAGCGGGAACTTCGGAGCTCTCGGTGCCGTCTTCGAGGCGGTGCATGGCTCAGCTCCCGACATCGCAGGGAAAGGCATTGCGAATCCCACTGCCCTGCTCCTCTCTGCGGTAGAACTCCTCCGCTTCTGCGGAAAGGGCGAGGTTGCCCAGCGGATCTCGGATGCAACCCTTGAGGTCTATCGCGAGGGGAAGACACTGACCCGCGACATCGGCGGCAGCGCGTCCACGATGACGTTTGCGAATGCGATCGCGGAGCGGGTGTAGAGGGACTCCCGCTCCCAGGACAGGAGTGCTCGACTCTCATACCCATCCGCCGTGATCTCAATAAGTTGAGCCTCTCCGCGACGATGCATCGGCTCCGAAACCGGAGCGGGTCGCCTTGAAGTGAGCGAACTCGGACCTTCCGAAGTTCCGTGGTATATTCAAGGCGACGTTCTCTCTTCTTTCCTCCTTTCCCGGCAGATTGTTGATTCCGCCCTCTTGCGGGGGTGTCGAATCGTCCCGGTTTTCGCCCTCATCGCCGCACCTCCCGATGCAGAGATTCGACTTCGAATCGATCTGCACAGGGGGGTGCGCGATGAGGCGGTTTACATTCGGTATCGTTACGACCGCCGCCGCTGCGTCCACCCTCGGGGATTGGGCGTATGCAGCGGTGGTACCTTGGATCGTCGCGGAACTCGGCGGATCGTCTCTGGTGCTGGCGCTTCTTCCAGCAGTGGGTGTCGGCGTCTCATCGCTGTTCAACCACTCTGTGCTGCGCGCCATTCGGCACCTTCCACCCGCGTCCGGCGCGATCCTCGGGAACTTGGTTCTCGCGCTCGTCATGGTCGTCGTTGCAGTGGCCGTCGGTGCCGCTGAAACGAAGACGCTTTCTCCGGAGCTCGTGATCGGCGTGCTGTTCCTGGGAAGGGCGGCTCTCTCGCTGTTCGGATCTCCGTCCGAACTTGCGTTGGCGACACTCACGAAGCAGACGATGGAGATCGAACTTCAGCTTCTCTTCGTGCGGATTCAGGACGTCTCGCGCTACTTCTGTCGAGCCCTCGCGGGTATCGCATCTGCCGCGCTGACGACTCTCGCTCTCTCCACACCGGTGTGGTTCAACGCTGCCAGCTTTGTCTTGATGGCAGCGTGCATCCTCGCCATCCGGCCGACGGCGGAGTTTCGTGGCTCGGAGGCGCGCTCTCCACGACAAACGGGCGGTATGTTCGAGAAGCTCGCCCGAGAAATCAGGCTTGCCTTCACAGATCGGGCTACGGGCGGATGGATCCTCCTGCAGTTCACGGTGGATTGCAGCTTCTGCGTCTTTGCATTCCTCCCGCTCATCGTCACCAACCTGGGTGGCGGGGAATGGGAGTATGGCGCTCTCCTCACGGTCTCTGGAATTGGGGGGATCATCGGCAGTTCGCGACCACCTCAATCCAGAATGATTCTGGGAGTCGCGTCCATCGCCGCTGTCCTGTGTGCACCCATAATTGGGAGGATGCCGACCCTGCTCACCGCAGGCGTCTGTTACTTTCTCGGCATGATCGCGTTAACCGCATGCGACGGCTTCGTGAAACAACGCATGCAACTTCTTCCGTACGACGATCATGGCGAGGCCGCTCGCTTCACCCATCGGTGGCTCACGTCGCTCTCGATGGTGACCTACATCGTTCCCGGCGCGTTCCTCTCCATGGGATACTCTCTCGCCACCGTGTATGCGGCGTGGAGCACCCTCTGGATGATCGTGCTGTTGATCGTTTGGTACCGCTACTTCGGCAAGAAGGCTCTCTGAGTGATCACCACTCAGGAGCCTTCAAGCTCGAACGTTTTCGACGATTCGCCATCCCAACTTTCCGACGCGTGGCCTGTGCTTGATCACGTCACAGACGATACGCTGATGGTTCTGTCTGGAAATCCCGGGATTCTCGGGATATCTGTCATTCACGATCTGCATCAGCAGATGAATTCAACAATTGCAGCGAGGGACACGTGAAACCAACGATCGCATTTCTATCCGGCGTCGTTTTGAGCATCACCGTGAGTGGATGCTACGCATCTGGCCGGCCGCCTGAGGACGCGCGCGCCGCCGCGAAGAACGTCGAAGTCGGCACCGGGAAACTCCTTGAGGGAACGGGTGACCTCGTCGAAGCCGGCGTGAACTCCGCGGAAGAAGACTGGAAAACGCCGCAAGATCGGCGGCGTAGTCAGGAATAAACTTTTAACGGTTCGTCACGAGACTTCGATCCGGCGATTCAAAGAGCCGGATGAAGTTCTCGGGCGATTCGGGATTCGCGTTGAAGATGCCGAGGGCTTCGTCGACGTGAGATAACGTCTTCATACCGACCAGTGCCGACACCACCCCAGTGCACGAGCGCGCGAACTGCACCGCAACCTGCGTATCGTTCTCCAACTTTCGAAAGTGCTGCTTCACGAGCGGCGGGATGAACTTCGTCAGCTTCCCCTGATCAAGGGTCGCCGATGCGAAGATGCCGATGCGATGTTCCGCGGCAGCCGCGGTGACAGAGACCTTTGAGGTTTTCCCTTTCACGGTTTGTTTATTGAGCGCGACGCCTTCCGTCTTGCTGAGATTGAGCGGCAGTTGAATCGCTCCGAAATGGTGATTCTCGCCACCAACCTTCTGCGCAACCTTCACGACCTCTTCAACGGAAAGGTAGCTCGGGTTGTCATCTGCCACTCGGAACCCGGCCCACGTCGCGAGTCCGTAACAGCCGATCTTCCCCGCGCTCGCCGCTTCTTCGAGAACAGTAAAGGCCGCGGCGAGCTGCTCCAAGAACGCCGCCCGACCGACCCTCTCAAGCTGGGTCTCCGGGTTGTGCAGATAATAGATGTCCACGGAATCAAGTCCGAGATTCGTAAGCGACTGGTTGAGCTGATGCTTGATGAACTCCGGGCGAAGCGAGTGTTGGAGTGCGACGTCCGTCTCGCTCGCAAGGCCGGAACTGATGAAGTGCTTTTGGAAATATTGCTCCGCGGGGATGCCGGAATCGGCATCGTAAGAGAAATACCCGCCTTTCGTGCATACCAAGATCTCATCGCGCGCGATCTTTTGTGCCGCGATCGCGTCCTGAATCACCTTCCCCACAACGCGCTCCGATCGCATGTGGCGATAGACGATCGCAGTGTCGATGACATTGCAGCCGAGGGCGAGCGCCCGCGCGAGACTTGCTGTGTATGCCGCATCATCTTCCGCCGTGGGTTGTCCGAGATACGTGCCAATGCCGACCGAACTCGGTCGCATCTTTCGAAAACGCCGAGAGCTCGCCTTGTCCAGCGCGACGGGAAAGCGCTCCATGAACCGTGTGGTTCCCTCTTTCGACGCGAGTCCGGCAATACCCATGCACATCCTTCAATGGAGAAACGAGAGTGGCTGTTGGTGACGACGAGACTCGAGTATTCCGAGAGTGTCTCCACGTGAACAGAGTATGTAATATAGTCGGCCGGACTTCGAAAGGATCTGAGAGGTCGTTCGGCTCGTGCTCTGACAAGTAAGTAGCAATAAGCTAATTTGTCAGAGCACGAGCGCTCAAACCCCTCAGAAACAGAAGTTCAGAGCGCCGCGCATTCAACACCGCTCCGGAGCATTCGCACTGCCTGTGTCAGACGAACATTCAAAGGAATCCCCCATCGCCCAGTTTCTCGTCCCCGAACGGCGAGATCGACTTAACCGTGTCGCGTCGAAGCGCACACGGAGCCTGACGATCGTCCTCGATCGAGTCGCGAACGCGCACAACATCTCCGCCGTCATGCGAAGCGCCGATGCATTTGGCATCCAGGAACTGCACCTCATCGGCGATGAGTTTGCGTTTAGCGGAGGGATCAGTCTCGTTGCCGAGCAGTGGCTCGATATTCACCGCTATCGTGACGAATCCGAGCTCATCGACGGCCTGCGGGCGCGTGGATTCCGCTTCGTCACACTCGAAGCGCCAAACCTCGACGGCACGGCCGAAGAACAAACGATCCCTGTGTTTGGGCTACCGTTCGACCAGAAACTGGCGCTTGTCTTCGGCAATGAGCATCGAGGAATCAGCGATAAACTTAGGGCATCCGCGGATTTTCGCGCATTCATCCCAATGTTTGGATTCGTTGAAAGCTTCAACATCTCGGTCGCAGCGGCGATCACGATGTTCTGTTCCGTGCTCGGCGATGTCAGTGGTGAACGCGCGGTCGACCTCCTCCCCGAGGGTGACCGCAAAGAGCTATTTGAGCGGTGGGCAGAGCTTTCCGTGCGAGACGGCGCGAAGATTCGAGCCGAGCTGGAGAGGCGGAAGTTGCGCGATATCGACTCAACCCCCGACGAGTAGCAAAAAGCGCTACCGCTTTTTCCCGCCCTTCTCTGCGCGAATCATCTCGCGATATCGGTCAAGGCGTTCCCGAATCTGCGCGTCGAGTCCCCGATCGGTAGGGTGATACACCTCGAGGTGTTGAATTGCCTCGGGGAGATACCCCTCTGGCACGAACCCTCCGGGATAGTCATGGGGGTATCGGTAGTTCGCGCTGTTCCCCATCTCCTTCATCAATTCCGTCGGAGCATTGCGGAGTCGACGAGGAATCTCCAAATCAGGGTGCTCTGCAACGACCTTCTCCATGTCGCGAAGCGCTCGATACGACGCGTTGGATTTCTGACAACACGCGAGATAGACGACGCCTTGGGCGAGTGCGATGCGGCCCTCCGGGAGCCCGACGCGCTCGACAGCGCGATCGACATTCAGCGCGATTTCGAGCGCCCGTGGATCACACGACGCGTCTTCGGAGGCAAAGATGATCATCCGTCGGGTGATAAAGAGCGGATCCTCTCCGTTCTCGATCGATCGGAGCATGTAATACATCGCCGCGTCGGGGTCTGAACCCCGAAGACTTTTGATAAACGCCGAAATGCAGTCGTAGTGGTAGTCGCCCTCTTGATCGAAAGGCGCCGGTTGGTTGCCAAAAGCCTCCTCGACGATGGCCTTCGAGATCTCCTTGGTTCCGCTCGCTTCGGCGTTGACCGCGGCCCACTCGAGTCCATTGAGGGCCCGGCGCGCATCTCCCATCGACATCCGCGCGAGATATTCTCGCGCTTCCACGCTGATGGTCAGCTCCTTCGCGCCGAGGCCTCGATCCGAGTCACGCAGAGCTCGCTCGAGCAGCGCCTCGATCGTCGGTTGTGTCAGCGGCTCGAGCGGAATGACCCGAAGACGACTGAGCAAAGCCCCGCGAATGCGGAAACTGACGTTCTCGGTGGTCTGCCCGATGATCGTCAGGAGGCCGCTCTCGATATGGGGAAGGAAGGCATCCTGCTGCGCGCGATTGAAGCGATGGATCTCGTCGACGAGTGCAAGCGTCGGCCGTCCCTCGGTGCGAAGTGCGGTCTGCGCCTCCTCGACGGCCTCCCGCAACTCCTTCACGCCATCGAGCACTCCGGACAATCGAACGAATCGGTAGTTCGACGAATCCGCAATCACGCGTGCAATAGTCGTCTTTCCCGTTCCCGGTGGTCCCCACAGAATCACTGACGGAATTGGCACGCCGGGAGAGCGAAGGATCTTCCCGAAGCTCGAATGAGGGCCTACGGCTTTCTCTTGGCCGATTATCTCGTCTAAAGCACGAGGCCGCATTCTCTCAGCGAGAGGCGCGGGAGGCGCTGTCGCACCGCTCTGTTGAGAAGGGCCCTGTTCAAAAAGGCCCGGCTCAAAAAAGCCAGGGGCGTTTGTGCGCTTTTGCGCATCGGATTGGCGAGGTGTTCTCAAGCAGAAAACTTTCGATAGTTCTGAGGTTTCCTGCCGTTATATAATCAAACGGCGTAAAAATCCCACTTTCAGACGAGCTATGATCATAGACGCGTCCTACATCGAGTCCCTCTACGAACGAACCAAGAACACCGCCGCCGAGACCTCAAAGGCTCTTGGCCGTCCACTCCTTCTTGCAGAAAAGATCCTCTACACACACCTGACGGGCCATACCGGATCCCTCAAGGACATCGTCCGCGGAAAGTCGTCGATGAAGTTCTACCCTGATCGCGTCGCGATGCAGGATGCAACGGCGCAGATGGCGATGTTGCAGTTCATCCAGTGCGGTAAGAAGCAGGTCGCCGTACCGAGCTCGATTCACTGCGACCACCTGATCCGTGCATTCGAGGGGGTCAATAGCGACCTTCCTATCGCCGTCAACGAGAACCGAGAGGTCTATGACTTCCTCTGCTCGGCGGGACAGAAATACGGCATCGATTTCTGGAAGCCGGGCTCAGGGATCATCCACCAAGTGGTGCTCGAGGAGTATGCATTTCCT
>JADYYL010000157.1 GCA_020853655.1 Deltaproteobacteria bacterium | reverse complement strand
GTCGGAAAGAACACCCGCGCTTTTATTCGGAAAATAGCGTCGCGGCCGTAGCGAGTTCTGGAGCGATCGACGCTCACGCCGGCGGCTGATAAGCGAGGAGGCGCTCGCGAAGCTTTGCGGTCGCAACATTGAGATCGTCGGCGATCAAGTCTTTGACCCACTGCGTCATGACGCTGCGGCAGAATTCCCTAAAATTCTGAACACTCGGATCGTCGGCCGCATCGGTCGGTATCATCTTCTGCAAGGTTTGATCGAGCGCATCCCGCGTTCTCTGCGTAAGCTCCCCTGCTGGATCCAATCGAAACTCGCCCGAGTCGACACCCGCCGCCAGCGACTTCAATCCGTCATTTGAACTCACCGCGGACTGCACGAAGGACAACATCGCTTCGGCAAGCGGACCTTCGACCTCCGGTATCGCCGGTTCGGGAGCAGGCGCAGGAGCCGAAACGGTCTCGGGCTCTGCGACCACTGGCGCGCTCTTTCGCGTCGCAAATGCATCCGGTACGAACAACCCCGCATGTCCCGTTTCCACAAAGATCTTGGCCCATGCGCCGGAGCCGTTTGCCTTCACCACCGCTCTCACGACCCAGTCAAACAAGTTCGTCTTCGAACTCGGCCGCAGCACGATCCCGTGCGCGCCGCTCTGAGTCATAAGCGCAGAAAGCGCTTCCTCGACCTCCGGATTGCGATTCATCACAACGATGTGAGCAATGTCCTTCGATTTTACCCGTCCTTCCTGAGCCCGTTGCAGGAACTTGACGGCCGTCTGTGGATTGACACTCGGGCCAAGGAAGCAGGCATCCATGTCCTCGTATTCGAGGATCGACATGCCGTCGCTAATAGAACTTCCCTCCCAGACTTGATCGAAGAGCAGCGTCGTCTTGAGGTCTTTGGCTATCTCGGTGCGAGATCCGTGGCGCGAATCGATGAGAAGACAGCGCGCTAGCGCCGGGTAATGAGGGAGCTCAAACTCTGGCTTTCCGGATTGATCGCTCATCGAGCAGGTTTACACGCGGCGAAAGTTATTCAGCTCTGAAGCCCCTGCTGGATGTCGGGAAACCGCGGAGGAGGTTTGCTCGACCGCCATTCGTCGTCTCCTACCGCTCAGCAGCTTTGCGCAGAGACGATCTGTCGCACATCACTCTGATGCTCAGCAGCCGGCTACGATGCTGCCTGCCGAACTTCCGCGTCAGTCGGGCTCGGAGAGGTCCCAGCATGCTGAAGAGTGGCAGTGAGTTGCGCGATCACCCCGTCCCAGTCGAGGTTCGGGTGTGACAGAGTATCGGATGCGCAGAGCCGTTGGTAAAGAGATTGTTCACTGAAGAGGCGATTAAAAGCTGCCGCTACCGCGTTTTCGTTGCTCTCTGCGACCAATCCATTCACCTCGTGCTGGATGAAGCCAAGGACTCCGCCGCTGTCAGAGGCGGTGACGACCGGCTTGCCGCTCGCAAGCGCCTCGAGAGTCACAAAGCCGTAGTCCTCGTCATACGGCGCGTAGTAGACGGCAAATGCATCCGCGTAAAGACGGATGAGATCGTCGTCACTCACACGCCCGAGGAACTGCACACGGTGCCAAAGATGGTGCTTCGAAATCTCGCTCCAGTAGTATTCGTTGATCTTTGGCTCATCCGCGACACCGACAACTTTGACCTTGAGCCGATCATCGATCAACGGCAGTGACTTGATGAGCAGGTCGACGCGCTTAATGCTGCAGAGCCGTCCAACGGAGAGAATGTAGTCGCCGGTTTCTCCCCGACGGTATCGCGAGCCAAGCGGGAGAGGCGGCAACAGAACATCGGCCTGGAGACCAAGATAACGTTCGAGCCGCTCGCTGACATTCGGCGAAATTGAGAAGCGCGCTCGGCACTCACTCAATGCCTCACGATCGGCACGGACCAGAATTCGACGCGCGGCCTCGCTCTCTTGCTCGCTCGTAAAATCACCGAAGCGGCTGCCATAGAGTTCATACATCTGCCGGTGCTGATGCACGAGCCAGAGCACCTTGTTCGGGTGAGAGCACATGTACGAAGGGAACTTCGTCGAGATAACGAGATCCACTTTCTTGCCGTTGAACGACCGGAGATCGAGAGCCCGCCAAAGCGCCACGTTCTTCACGATGTCCGCGTGGGTTTCCGCAGAAAACGGAAGCTGAACGACATCGGTGTTGAAACCTCGGTCGAGAAGCGCGCGCTTCAGACCATCGACCAGAATCTCAGCGCCCCCTCTCGTGAACGGGACCTGAGCGGAGGTGATCAACACATTCGGAGCGTTCTCACTCGGGGGCGTCATGCGGACTCACCCCTTGGAGTGCCCACGATGCAATAGTCCTGACAGCCGAAGAGCAGTCCGTTCAGTCGAGTCACGTTGTCGTTCAGAGCTTCGAGCGCAAGCTTCCAGTGCGCAGGAAGATACGGTGTGATCTCGATCGGCTGTAACATGGCGCTCGGCGGAAACGGCGCGAGGTAGTGGATTTCGCTTTCCGCTACGCCGTTCAACTCGAAGATATACTTCAGTGTATCGGGATGCGTCGGCCAGACGTGGGTGGGATCGCGGAAGAAGTTCGACGACAGTGCGACGATCGACTGCGGATTGATCGTCTCAAGCACAATCTTTCCACCCGGCTTGACCTTGCGAATCGCAAGTCGAATCAACTCTTCGAGCTGCTCTTTCTTGAGATGCTCAACGACCTGAGCGGCGAACACTCCGCCGAGAGATCGGTCGGCCGATTCCGTCAGCGCCTGCAACGCATCAGAGACGCGGGCATTCAGCCCTTTCTGCCGCGTGCGCTCGACCATCGACTCATCGAGATCAATGCCGTGGGCTTCAATGCCGGCACTCTTCAAAACTTCGAGAAACTCTCCGCGTCCGCAGCCGATGTCGAGCACCGGACCCGGAACGCCCTTGAAGATCGGCAAATAGGAACTTTGACGCTCGCGAATCTGTTCTTCCGATCCGCGATAGCGATTTTCGAGGAGCAGGTAATCGATTCCATCTGCGAACGGTTTGATCTGCGCCGGTGTGGGCACGGCGGCGCCCGTTGCTTGCGGAGCTTCTGCTCTCCCGAGCACAGACAACGTTCGCTCCAGCCCGTGAATGAGTCGATCGAGGTGTTCGATCTGCCCCTTCACGCGGGAACTCTCGGCAGAGAGCTGTTCAACCTTGGTGTCCGACCCCGCGATGCGACGAGCGAGATCGCGTTCAATCGTGCGCTGCGTACTATCGACGACATTGACCAGCTCATCCGTTCGCTCATTGACGCCGGAAATCTCGTGATCGACCTTTTGGATCAGCTCCCAAAAGAGGTTCTTATCGCGCGCGTCAATATACTTCGCCGTCGCGTTGAGAAACCGGACCAAGTTCATCTGGAACGTTCTCTCCCGATCCACATAATCTTTCAGGAGATACGTCCAGACGACGTCGAGGATAAAGCGCTTGGCCCGAAGGATGAAGCGCCCGACGAGTCGGCGGTGCGTCGAGAGCTCCCCCGCCACATGCCAGTCGTGCCAGTGCGAGTTGAGATAGTTCAAGTCCTCGGAAAAGATGACCGGCGAGGTCGCGTCGAGTCGTTGCGCCTTCTTTGCGTCGAGATCTTGTGTCGCCCGAGGCGGAGCACCTGCACTCTCGCGGACACGAGACCGAATACGCTGCATCAGCGCTTCGACATCTGGCTTTTCCAAACGATTCTTCTCCGCTGCGTTTCCGCTCATCATTTCTTACCGCAAGAAGATCCTTGTTCAGGCAACGAGGGTTCGCCGTCTCTCAGCCGGCGATGACTCGTTCCCTCTGGGGATTCAGTCTCTGCTCTGGTTCAGAGGGGACCGAGGAACCTCTGCCGACTTCCCCAACCGAGGC
>JADYYL010000156.1 GCA_020853655.1 Deltaproteobacteria bacterium | reverse complement strand
TTGGTGGGATGCTCTCCGAAGATTGTATCTTCGGAGGGCTCCGATCGTCTGAACGCGGAACGCGATCTTTAAAGAGAGTCTTTTAAACTGAGCACTCATTAGACTGGCGAGGATGCGATGGTGGTCGATCTGGTGAACAAGTTGTTGGATTCATTCTCAGAGCTCGAGCGCTGCGTCGACGTGACGCGCGATGTCCTTCGCACTCGAGACGACGTCTCCCCCGACGTGCTGTGTCGAATCAATTCCTATTCCGAAATGGTCGCGAAGCAACGCAAGCTCGCGCTTGAACTCGAAGTGCTCATCGCGGAACAGAACTGGGATCAAGTAAACCGGTATGTTCGACTGATCAACGGCTACTCGCACATGATCCGTCAAGACGCCCAAGAAATTCTTGCATACGCGATGGGGTCCCTGCCGTCGCTTGGCGAAGACAAGTCGGAAAAGCTTCTCGCTTAATTCCGCGTCTCACGCGAGCGCCGAGAGGTGCTCGCATCTTCGTTGCCTTCTCGTTCGTTACCTTCTCGCCCTTACCTTCTTCTCAGGTCCGTGACGTGCGGGATTGCGTCCGCACTCGTTGGCTCGCACGTTTCGTTACTTCGGTGAATCAACCTCGTCGGGCTTCTTCGCTGCGGATTCTGACGGGGATTGTTGTGCGGGCGTGGTTAACCACTTCTCGATCTCTTTCTGGAGCTTCTTGCTCGTGGGCGTAACGACGGACGCGAAGCGCGCCACGACCTTCCCATCTTTGTTCACCAGGAACTTCACAAAGTTCCATCCTGGGTCGCCTTCAAAACCTGGGGCCCGCTCGGTGAGCAATTTGTAGACTTCCTGCTTTGCGGGTCCACTTACCGGATTCTTCTCGAAAAGGGGGAAGCTCACGCCGTAGTTCAGTTTGCAGAATCGCTGGATGTCATCGTTGGACCCGGGCTCCTGCGAGCCAAAATCATTGCTTGGGAATCCGAGGATGACGAACCCACGTTCACGGTATTGATCGTAGAGTTTCTCGAGGCCCTCGTACTGGGAGGTGAAGCCGCATTTGGACGCCGTGTTGACGACGAGTGCGACTTGTCCGGCATACGCCGAGAGCGGTTGCTCTTCCCCCGTGATCGTGCGCGCGGTGAGGGCGTAGAGACTATCGCCCGTAGGTTCCGCGAGCGCCGTGGTTTTAAAAAGGAGTGCCATGAGGAGTGCTCCGAATGTGTGTCGAATCATTGTGTTCTCACTTCTTGGTGATTGAGCGGCCTTGGCGGTTGGACGCGCAGGCTATCACACCCATTTTACCCCGAGTATTTTAAGCTGTTTGAACTGAGAGGGTTTCACGGGTAAGGTTTTTCTTGTAAGATACCACCTGCATTTTACTCAGAAGCACGTCGGCGAGGATAATGGAGCGCGATAACGAGATTCTCTCGGGCGAGGAGACCCCTGCTTCCGGTACAGGTTGGGGGCCGAGCCTCGCGCAGCATGAGCTTCGCTCCACTCCGACCCTCCCAGGTTCAGAGCACGCGGATCGAGTGGCGTCCCGGCCCTCGTTAGAGTCCGGTTCCGCCCGCGAGGGGGAAGGGGACTTTTCTGTCCATCTCGAGTTTTTCTCCGGTCCGATGGACCTCCTGCTGCACTTGGTTCAGCAGCGTGAACTTTCGATTGAGGAGGTGAACCTCGTCGAAGTGTGCCGCCAGTATCTCGACATTGTCGCATCTGCGAAGTGGCTCGATCTCGAAAGGGCGAGCGAGTATCTCGTGATTGCAGCGACGCTCACCGCGATCAAGAGCGAGGCTATGCTAGCAGGGCGAGTGGATCCCGCGCTCGCAGAGATCGACGAGAGTTTCGATCCGGCCTTTTTTGCTTCACTGCGCGAGCGCTTGAAAGAGTATCAACTCACAAAGTTGCGAGCACAAACCCTTGCCAGTCGTCCCCAACTTTCCGTCACGACCTTTACACGCCCGACTCGTGCAATCACTGTTGAGCGTCCGAAAGACGAAGATGAAGTGCTCGAGGTTGGTGAGGCCTCGGAATTAGGTCGGATGTTCGTCGCGCTGCTCAAGAGGATCGGCAAGAAGCTCGGGTCGTATCGCATCTCTGTCGAGCCGGTCTCTGTCGTGAGCTACATGATGAAGTTCGTCGACTTCTTCCGAGGACGTGGCGAGGCACCCAGCGGGAATCAAAAGTTCTCGGACCTTCTCTCCTCTGTCGTCGACCGGCGCTCACTCGCGAACGGCGAGGACGGGGAGTGGCAGCGGCGGTCAGCCGTTATCGGGGGCTTCATCGCGCTCTTAGAGCTCATGAAGCGAGGCCTTGTGAAGGCGAGCCAAGATGATGACGGATCGGATATCGATATCGTTTCTCGTCTCACAGGTGACGGTGCCACCGAGGAGCTCACGACCGAGTTTGACGCCCCCGAGGTTGCGGAGAGCGCCTCGCGCGCGAATGTTGTCGCTTTGAAGCAGGAACCCGAGGCTGCTTCGGCGAGCGATCATTTTGAACAAGAAACAGAGTTTCGGAGAGTAAGAAGTGGATACAGCGGTTGAGGCACTTCCACACGACGTGGAGAATGGAATTGTGGGCGATGCTTGCGACGGCGCGACTGCGTCCGGGCTCGTTGCAGAGGGGCTTATCGTCGAAGAGATCGAACTCGCGGGGGAGTCCCTCGAAGGAGAAGACGGCGAGAGCACGCTCGACCTCTCTGCGACGGTATCGGCGATACTGTTCTCATCGTCGCGCCCTCTGAAGATTGAGACGCTGATGAACCTCTCTGGTCGGGGTCGGGAGAGCGTGGAGAATGCGCTCGCAGACGTTCGCGCTTTTTTCTCAGACAACGTGCATGGATTCGCCCTGTGTGAAGTGAATGGTGGCTATCAGCTCCGAACATCAGCAGGTGCGGCGCCTGTTATTCGGAAGTTGCTCCACGCGCGGACTCGTAAGTTGAGCCGCGCGGCCGCCGAAACGTTAGCGGTCGTTGCATACAAACAGCCGGTCACTCGTGCCGTCATTGAAGCAATTCGGGGTGTGGATGCGCTCCCGACACTCAAGACACTCCTCGAGCAAAAGCTTATCCACGTTGTCGGCCAGGAATCGAGCATCGGGCAACCCGCGCTCTATGGCACGACCGATATTTTTCTTGAAAGATTTGGATTGAGCGATCTCGATTCACTCCCATCAGAGCGAGAATTGCTGGAGCTAGAGAACGAACCAGGTGAAAGCGTGCCGAGTGAAGATTCCTCCGACGCGATAAACGGGGAGGAACAAGAAGCACATGAGCCCACAGAAATTTCGTAAGAAGCGTAGCGGTCCACGCGGTTCTCAACCGCCGGGGAAGGGTGGAGCACGGGGTCGTGGTCCTCGAGGAGATTCTCGAGGCGGCCGAAGTGGTGCACGGGGCACAGGTGATGACTCCCGAGGCGCGCGCCGAAACGCGGACACTCGGAGCCCGGATACCAGAGACTCGGAACGGCCGAAGGAGCGGTCGGAAGGCCATCGAGGGGAACGGGCGGATCGCCGACCCGAGAGACGCACCGGGCCAGCCGGCGCTCGCCCCGATCGTCGAGGACCACGTCCTGAGCGCGCCGATCGCGATCGTTCGAGCCGCGGTAACAAAGAGAGCGGAAGAGAGAATAGCCGAGAAGAGCGAAACCGCGACGAGAAAGGTCGTGACGGGCGTGCAACGGAGCGCGGCGAGCGGAAGACATCGCGTCCAGCGCAGGATCGAGGTCGACCGCAACAGCGCTCGGAGCGTTCGGAAAGGAGCCCAGCGAGAGGCAGCTCCAGACCCGAACGAAGCGGAACCCGTTCGGACCAGAATCGTGGTCGCTCCGAGAGTCGAGGAAGCCGGCCAGATCGCGACGGAGAGCGTCCAGAGCGGAAAACTTCGCGGCCAGCACGTCGTCCCGAACAGAAATCAGAACAGAGCAAGCAACGTCCAGAGCGACGAGAGCAGCGAGCGGAGCGCTCTGAGCGAGGATCGTCGGACTCTAGCAATCAGCCGAGAAAGCTAGACCTCACACGTAAACCGCGACCCAAGAAAGGCGCCCGACGAATACCACCCCGCTTCGCCTCGAGTATGCCGAGTCCCGCGGGTGAACGGTTGCAGAAAGTTTTGAGCGCCGCCGGAGTTTGCTCGCGGCGCGAAGCAGAGACCCTGATCACTGGCGGGCACGTCAAGGTGAACGGCGATGTCGTGACAAAACTCGGCACGCGCGTGTTGAGAGAGGATCTCGTCACGGTGAATGGTCGTGGGATCAAGGCGGAGCGTCGGAGGCTGTTCCTCTTTCATAAGCCACGGCGCGTGGTCACATCGCTGTCGGACGATCGCGGTCGACGCGACGTGAGTTCATTCATTGAAGAGCTGCAGGTGCGCGTCTTTCCAGTGGGTCGACTGGACAGAGATGTGAACGGCCTTGTGGTTCTCACGAACGATGGTGAATTCGCGAACCAGATGTTGCACCCGAGCAACGATGTCACTCGCGTCTATCTCGCGATCGTCACCGGGATTCCAGACGAAGCGACCTTCCTCAAGATGACCAAGGGGATATTTCTCGAGGATGGAAAGGCACGCGCCGATCGCGCGATGCGTATCCCGGAATCGGAAGTGACACGGCGTATGCTGCGCGAAGTTCGACCAGGTGAGGCGATTCTCCGCGTTGAGGTCTCCGAAGGGCGTAATCACTTTGTGAAGCGTCTCTTGGCTCGGCTTGGGCTTCCGGTGAAGAGACTCTGTCGAATCGAATTCGGCCCCTTCCGGCTCGGTCAGCTCAAGCCTGGGGAGGTCGTCGAACTGAAAGAGTTCCCGACGAGTCTGAAGCGGAGCGAATGAACGAGGACGTGGCGCTTGCCGCCGCGTCTTTGCTCCTTTTCGCTTCGGCGTTTGACACCCGCCCTGCGATTCTATAGGTATTCGGCGCGGGGTAGAGCAGTCTGGTAGCTCGTCGGGCTCATAACCCGGAGGTCGATGGTTCAAATCCATCCCCCGCATCCATTTTTCCCTTCATTCTTCTTCCTCGTATTCTTCTTCTTTTTCTTCCTTTTCCTTTTCCTTTTCCTCTATTCGCTTTTCTTCCTTCGGTTTCTTTGTTCCGACAATTTCCTATTGTGAGCTCGCGCCTTTTTGCGTTCGTGCCCAGCGCACCGCACCCTCTGCGCTCGAACAGAGCTTTGGGAATATCGTCTTCCGGACGACTTTCTCAGATGGCGCGAACTCGCAATCGCGTCTGATCGTACCCCGCGACCCTCGAGGAGGGGTCTTCCTGCGCTCGAATTGCTGCGCAAGGTTTTTCACCACCCTGCCAGACTCCGATTCTGGGTTGTCCTCGCTTTGCGTTGTTCGATGAACACTCCAGACTCATCCCTCGTTTGTCATAGTTCCTTTCAGAGGCCCGTTCTCGTCGAGTTGATCTTTCAGTACTGCGCGCTCGGTTTCTTTTCTCCATCCGAACCCTGGTGCTGTTTCCGTGCGCGCCGTCCGCTCTGGATGGAGGATGGAGATTGCCTTCGGCCACGGCGTCAGTTGGCGCATGCTGACATCGGGGCGCCTTGAGGTGGCAGTGAGCTTCCTCGCGCGTTGATAACACTCTCAAGCCTCCCGGATCCGCGCTGTTTCCATGGGACGGGGCGAATGATGTTGGAGTTCTCAGGGGGGAGTGCTTTGGTGCTCCGTCGTTACGAGAGGGATTCGGTGGTCAGAGTGGAGGCGGGATAGAGTTCTTTTTGGTGGAGTGGCAGCGGAGAAGGATTCGGTGAGGAAGTTGCGATGGCGGGTCCGGGAAGGCGCGTAATTGACCGTCAACTCTCGTTTCGACTCAATCGCAGGGCGTGAGCCGCTCGAGAACCCATTGTCGTAAGTTCTTGATTTGACGAAGTTAATCCTTTCCGATGTGCGGGGTTGCAAAACCCTGGTTTCCTGTCGGAGAGAGAGTGCACCCAACCGGTAGGGCCGAAATACAACATATACGGACACTGAGGGTATTCTGACACCATATATGGTGTTTCCCGGTAAGATTTATTTTGACGGAACTCGCTGCTCCCCCAATTGTAGTT
>JADYYL010000155.1 GCA_020853655.1 Deltaproteobacteria bacterium | reverse complement strand
TCTTGATCGTGATCGGTGGGACCGGACTACCGCGAGGGAGGACCCCCTCGCCCAAAAGTCATCCTGCACAGCGTATTCCGTCCCCCTTTTCTCAAGATTGAGGTTCGTATGGTGAAGATCGTAATCGCTGATGACCACGTCGTCCTCCGACAAGGCGTCAAGGCACTACTCAACCACGTCGAGGGCTGGGAAGTTGTCGGAGAGGCTGATGACGGGATGGAAGTCGTGCCACTCGTCGAGCAGCTCGAGCCGCAGGTTGTCATTCTCGATCTGTCGATGCCGAACCTCGGTGGCATCGAGGCGCTGGCTAGAATCCAAAAATCAAGAAAAGTCCCTCAGGTTGTCGTGCTCTCCGCTCGTGAGGATGACACCAGCGTCTCCGAAGCGATGAAGGCAGGTGCGCGCGCTTACGTCACGAAGAGTAGCAGCGCTGATGAGCTCAACTTCGCGATTCGTGCCGTCCTGAAAGGCCAAAGCTACCTGAGCCCGGCGGTTTGCGGTGCACTCCTGCGCGCGGATTCGGAAGAGTCAAAGTCACCGTTGCGCGAACTCTCGACGCGCGAACGTGAAGTGATGAAGCTTCTTTGTGAGGGTAATCCGAATCGCGACGTCGCGAAGATGCTCCACATCTCCGCGCGGACAGTGGACAGTCACCGAGCGAATATCCTTCGAAAACTGGGAATCAACAGCAACGCGGAGCTCGTACAGGTCGCGATGCGCTCTGGCCTCGTCGCCAATCAAAACGCGTAGCTCCCGTACCCAACTCGCCCGAGGACTTCCTTCGACCTCGGCCGATGCTCCAGCGCATTCAAGATTCTGAACTCGGCAGAGTTCCTTGCGGGGCCGCGACGCGCGGAACGCGCGCCAGTCGCATTCTCCTGATCCCCTCTTAAAGGTCGAGAATAATCGAGTAGTTCGACCTCGACGCTTTCGATATCCAACTTTTCAGTGTCGGTGATCGTCGAGACGTTGTCTTCGCAATACGAATACGCTTCGCCTTGCTCCGGAACGTCACGGGCCCACAGGTGTAGTGCACCCGAATGTAGACCGAGTTCGGATCCGATCGGCCCGCCTTGATCTTGAGCGGCAGTTGTGTCGAGGCGTTAAACGCCGTGTCGGTGCTCAGAGAGATCAACTTTGAACTCGACGAGGAGAACGACGAGGAGGAAGAAAAGAAGAGACGCTGTGAGCACACGCCGTAGTCCACGCCCCGGGTGTCGATGTCGAAGCTGGTGTCGAGAACCCCTGTGCGCGGCGAGAATGTCGCGAGAAAGGACAAGAACGGCGCTGGCGAGTTTCCAATGCCTCCACCGCCTCCTCCTCCGGGGGGCGGCGTTGGGCTCGGGGTCGCAATGGGCGTCGGTGTTCGCGTCGGTGTCGGCACGGGTGTGGGTTCGGCGGTCTCGCTCAGGCACGATCCAAAACTCGTGACAAAGCTACCGATCTGCGTGCGACTGAAGTCAGCAAACGAGGCGATCTGCCCAGGTCGAATCCCTGGGTCCATGATGGTCGGAGGCGTTGTGCTGAAGTGCGACGCGTTCAGATTGTGTCCGATCTCGTGCGCAAATGTGAGGAAGTCGATCGCGTCGCCCACTCTGCTTGTCAGTGATACGGAGAATGCCGGGTCGCTGCACACCACCCCCACTTGCGCGATCCCGATCACGAAATCATTCAACGTCTTCCCTGTGAAAAGGTGAAAAACGTCGGCGGCGCCCAGAGGCGCGCCAGCGCTCTTGTACGCCTGGAACTGGTTCAACAGTGTTTCGGAGTCCGTCGAGGTCACCGGCTGAGCGGATGTCGAGAACGTGCTTTGGGCAACCAGGTTGAACGAGAGTCCGAGCTCGTTTCGGTAGATGACATCCGCCGCATTCACGATCGATGCGATCTGACTGTTGCTATTGCCTGCGAACGATTGGAACCACTGGAAGTCTCCGAGGGTGCTGAGCTCAATCGCAAGAATGTTCAGTGCGCCGACGCGCTCAGCCGTGTGGTGCTCAGAAGTAGCGCTGGATGACTCTGACGAAATGGCGGAATGACTTCCCTGCCTCGCGCCGCAGAGCCTCGTTGCAAATGTGCGGAGCGGTTCGACCGTGAACCGTGCCGACGCAGTATCAGAGTCCCCAATTGATGCTGCGAGGAGGTACGCGTTATCGGATTCCGCCGGCAGATCCGATCGAAACGAAACCTGGAGAAATGGTTGCCCATTGCGAAGGTAGACCGATCCGGCCACCGGCTGTTGAGAGAGTCCAATGTCAGGCATTGCTCCGACGCCTTCCAGTAAGAGTACGGAATCCTCGTCGGCAACCCGACCACTGTCGGTTATAAAATAAGCAGGCCAACTTCGATGGCGCGATTTGGTGAATGTGAAGCTCGCCTCTCCAAGGTTGGGAAGCGTCGCCTCGATCGTCATCGGGGTGCGAAGTGACGACGCACTGCTCGGCGACGAAAGCATCGGAGCGGTTCGGCTTGGTGACGATCGAAACATGGAGCCGAGACTTCGGAGTTCTCCGCGGAGAACGACTTGGCCGCCGAGTGACTGCCCTTGTGCCTGCGTCGGTTGAACGACAGAGATCATCACCACGAGGAAGGTGGCGAGCAAGGAGGCAAAACGAGAGGTCAATGTTGTTCGCACGAGTCGCCTCATGAGGGAATGGGGCAATACATCCAACCTCGAAGCGTTTCAGGCCCGAGGTAATCGCTCGATTCTGGCATACCGAGAGAGACTTCCGCCATCGCTCACCTGCCTCGCACAGGGTCGAATCCGAGAAAGATCGGCACGATTGCTTCGAAGCTCAATAGAGCGAGCCGGGGAAAAATCCGGCGGAAAATCAACCTTCTCGCTTTCCAGCGATCGTGATTCGGGAAGGGTATTTGTCGATGTAGGCCCGGAGCGCCTGAGCGCGCTTTCGAACTCCGCCCATCTGGTTGTAAACCCGGTCTCTATTGTTCTGTGCGAGTTCTAGAACGGCGCGGTGAAGTGTCTCGAGTTGTTGAACGGATGAACGGAACGAATCTCTCTCCGATTCTGAAAGCGGGGAATCAGGAGCCAAAGGATTGGTCCCCGAGAGCGCGAGCTGCCAAGAGTCAAAGGCTTGGAGGTAATCCTCCAAGGCAGCGACGAGCGATGCCGCCTCGTCCACGGGAAGCTCAAGCGCGCGCCGAGCAAGCTGTATGAGCTGTTCCACCGACGGGGCGTTCTCGCTCATTTACCCTTCGTTGGAACTTTGTGAGGCGCCCTCTGCGACACCGTGCGCTGCTGCTGCAGCGGGGGCAAATTCTGTTCGAAGTTCCGCCGGTGTCTTGCCGGTCAGTTCCGAAAGCTTTCCAACGAACTGGTCGTTCTCAAGATCGGCGACGGTCAATCGAATCATGTATTTGCGCGAAGCGCGAAATACATCGGCTCGTGTGTCGACTAGCCGGATGCGAATTCGTCCGGTGTCACGATCGAGAATGTTTTGGAACGGAATGGGGACGAGATTGTCACGCTGGCGTGAGATCATCGCGTCGGTTCCGCCCTGAAGGAGGAAGTCGATGACACCGAAACCCAGAACGCGAGTATATTCTCGATCAAAGGCGTTAGGTGCGGCGCAACGAAGTTCGTAGCCGACGTTCTTATCGACCACGAGCATCTTCGGAAGTCCGAGCTGTGCCAGTCGCTTGCGCACACCGTTCTTCACCATGCCGCCGAAATCGAGTTCGGCAAAGCGGATGTTCCCATGCGGATCGCGCTCGACGTCTTGAAGCTCTGGAATCGAGGACTCATCAAGCTTATCTGCAAGACCTTCAGCCAACACCACGACACCGTAGTGTCGTCCATCGATATATCGCTTCACGATGCTGCCGACGATGATGTTGACGAGGAGTGAGAACGAGATCTTCTCATCGCCGAACTCTTCGGGAATGATCGTCAAGGTTGCGCCGGCGGGTAAGCCGATACCCAGCGCAAGATGTCCTGCCTTCCGCCCCATCGCGATGG
>JADYYL010000154.1 GCA_020853655.1 Deltaproteobacteria bacterium | reverse complement strand
CGTTTCCTCGGGACAGTTACAGGTCGAGATCTTCGTATCGGCGAGTTCGAAAGTCTGCCCCTCCAACTTTCGAATTTCCCGGGCAGCCATCTTGTAGTTGCCCTCTTCAAAGTAGATGTCGGCGTTCTTCATGATGCCCGTCCCCTTGTCGAGGTTGAGCGAAGCTTCGTCTGCCGAGATCTGGCCCGTCGGATCAGTGATCTTGACGTTCCCTTTGAGCTGAGCCTCTTTCGATTCGACACCAACGGTGATCTCGTCCGCTTCTACGATCGCAGTCGAGTAGCTCAGGATGATTCCACCCGTAGCGTGCAGGGTCTTATTGGCCGAGTCGTAATTAATATTTGGAGCATTTATGTCGAGCGGGAGCCCCTTGGCTTTCGCGGAGCGTGCGATCTGTTTCTGTCTCGTTTCGATCTCGCGCTTTCGCTTCACGCGCTCTCTCTTGCGGTTTCGATCTTCGGCGAAGAGAAATTTTCGGTCTGGCGCCTCCACTGCCTGCGCCTCCGCGTCACTTGGAAAAACGGTGACGGAGGTTACGACTGAGGCGATGGTGACGGCCAGTGTGGAAGCGACTAGGAGCGTTGCCGAAAGGCAGACGCGCGCAATCCAGTCCTTCGAGCCGGACTCCAGCTTCGGGGCTGCGAGCTTCGGGGCCGCGAGCTTCGGGGCCGCGAGCTTCGGGGCCGCGGCGGAGACAGGGAAAAAGGGCACGGCGATTCGAGATTTCGGATGGCTTCGAGATTTCCGATGGCTCAGAGGGGAACAATCGCTCGTGCGCAGCGAGCTCGTGCGCAGCAAGACAGAGGGGGCTAGCGCGCGCAGAATCACAGTCATCGACAGCTCGATCCAGTGAAAGGGGTATCCGCCACGAATGGCGTTGAATACCAGTTGAAATGTCAGAAAAAGCAAAACGGACTCAGAACCGTCTCGAATTGAGTCACGCCGCTAACATCAAGTCACTTAACGTTAGCCCATAGCAGGTCGATTACGTTTGCGACAGAGTCCTTTAGCTTATCGCGAGGGGTGATCATGTCGATCATTCCGTGCTCGAGGAGGAACTCGGAGCGTTGAAATCCTTCCGGCAATTTCCGCTTAATTGTCTGCTCGATTACCCGCGGACCCGCGAATCCGATGAGGGCACCGGGCTCCGCGATGATGATATCGCCAAGCATCGCAAACGATGCCGCTACACCTCCGGTAGTTGGGTGCGTCAGAATGGAGATGTAGGGCAGGCCTTTTCGTCCAAGCCGATTCAATGCGGCGGAGACCTTGGCCATTTGCATCAAGGAGAAGATACCCTCCTGCATGCGGGCGCCCCCGGAAGCAGACACAATGATCGCAGGGAGGTTCTCCTTGCACGCGACTTCAACGCATCGCGTTAATTTCTCTCCGACGACAATCCCCATACTGCCGCCCATGAACTTGAAGTTCATCGCGCCGATCATCACGGGCTTGCCGTTCATCCGCGCGCGACCGATGCGAGCAGCATCAGTTTCGCCGGTCTGCTTTTCATACTTTTTGAGCCGGTCTTTGTACTTCGCAGAGTCGCGAAAGTTCAACGGATCGTTCGAGCGCATGACTCGATCGAGTTCCTCGAAGGAGTCTCGGTCGCAGAGCAGATCAATCCGCTCCTCGACCGACATCGGAAAGTGGAAGCCACATTTTGGGCAGACGCCGAGAGCCCGGGTGAGCTCTTTCGTATAGATGACGGCGGCGCATCCTGGGCACTTCGACCACAGGCCGCCCGGAAGCTGGAGTCGCTCTTCTTCCCCCTCGCCGACCTTCGGGGCCTTCATTCTCGAGAACCAAGACGCCACTCTCTTCTTCGCTCCGGCAAATGCGTTTCGCGCTCAAATGGGTGCGGAAACTGTTTCGTTTGTCACTGAGGAGGAGTGGTATACCTTCCCGAGGGGATACAGTCTATCGAGAGGTCTGAAGCATGGCGATATCGCTTGAAGAGCTTGTTGGTGTCTTGGATTCCGAGCTGAAGATCCGGGAATTCCGGGACATGAGCCTCAACGGACTTCAGATCGAGGGGGCACCGAATATCCAGAAGATTTGCACCTCTGTTGATGCAGGCGAGAGCGTCGTCCTTGCGGCGATCCAGCAGAGGGCCCACGTTCTTATTGTACACCACGGGTTGTTTTGGGGTTCGCCGCTTGCGATCCGAGGCTCGCACAAGCGAGTCGTCAAGGCCGCGCTCGACAACGGGCTGAGTCTTTACGCGTGCCATCTCCCGCTCGACGCTCATCAGGAGTGGGGAAATAATGTCTGCCTTGCGCGTATGCTCGGGCTTTCCGAGCTGAAATCCGGCGCGCTCTACGACGGGATGTTTATCGGCTGTGTCGCTGAGAACGTTGGCGCCCGAACGTTCGACGAATTATGCACCATCCTCAAACAGCTGCCGGGCGCGCCGACAAACTTCGTGACGCTTCCTTTTGGTCCGCAGATCCCGCGCAAGTTATGCATCGTCTCCGGAGGCGGTGCCGATACCATTCGACAGGCGGAAGCTGACGGTTTTGATACGTTGATTACGGGCGAGCCGAAACAGTATCTCTACCACTACGCTCGGGAGCGCTCGTTGAATGTGGTCTGCGCAGGGCACTATGCAACCGAAACGGTTGGAGTGCAGGCGCTCGGAAATATGCTGGCGACCAAGTTCGGTGTCGAACACGTGTTTGTTCCGGAGCCGACGGGCATCTGAGACGGGAATCGCCGAGCGAAGCTCCGTATCTCTGAGCGAAGCTCCGTATGTCTGAGCGAAGCTCCGTATGTCTGAGCGAAGCTCAACGGCCGTTTGCTACGCAGGAATGTTTTGCTTGGTGAGGAGCTGGTGACAATTTTTGCGCTCGAATCCAGCACGGCGTTCGAAACCTTCGATACTTACGCCACTTTGCAGGCTTAAGTCTGTGAGAAAGCTGGCGCGGAAATTGCGAATACTCTTCTTCCCGTCGGTGGCGCACAGCGCCAAGGCGATATCGCTCGGCTCCATGTGGGTGAGGGTACTATGAAAAGTCTTCTCCTGTCCGGATTCCTCCTCGCAACGTTCAGCATTCCCGTGGTGGGCAGTGCCTCGGTGGATACGAATGGTGTGCGACTCGAATACGTGGGCTTGCGGAGTGCTTTTCAGAATAGCTCCGCGGTCGCGTCCGAGTATGGAGCGCAGAAAAAGAAGAAGCGCCCTGCGTGTAGCGACCGCAAGGACAACGACCGGGATGGTTTGCGGGACTACCCGGCAGATCCGGGATGTTCGAGTCGACGTGATAATCGGGAGCGAGATCCGCAAAGCACGCCAAACGATCCCGGCCTCGGTGCCATCAGCCTCGTTGGAAGACAACTGTTTCCACCCGACAATCCTTGGAACCAAGATATCTCTTCCGCGCCCGTTGATCCGCGATCCGACGCGATCATCGCGAGCATTGGCGCAAATACCGGGCTGCATCCCGATTTCGGAACGTTTTGGGAGGGTGCTCCGATTGGTATTCCGTATACGGCAGTGCGAGGGACGCAACGCCCAGTCGCGGTGTCGTTCGAGTATGCGGACGAAAGTGATGCTGGCCCGTATCCTATCCCCTTGAACGCGCCGATTGAAGGAGGCAGCTCGGCGACGGGCGATCGACACATCCTGGTAGTCGATATCGATCACTGGGTCCTCTACGAACTTTTCTCGGCCTACCCTTCGGGCGCCGGTTTTCGCGCGGGCTCGGGTGCTGTCTTCGATCTCGCTTCAAACGCACTGCGGCCTCCCGGGTGGACGTCGGCCGATGCCGCGGGTCTCCCCATTCTTCCCGGGCTTGTTCGGTATGATGAAGCAGTCGAGGCGCAAGAGATTACCCACGCGCTTCGGTTCACGGTGTCTCGCTCCCGTCGCGCATACGTCCCACCGGCGACGCATTTCGCAAGCTCACGCACGGATGAGAATCTGCCGCCGATGGGAATGCGAGTTCGGCTCAAGAGTTCCGTCAATATCTCTGGTTATCCGGCGACCGTGCAGGTGATCCTCCGTGCACTCAAAAAGTATGGAATGTTTG
>JADYYL010000153.1 GCA_020853655.1 Deltaproteobacteria bacterium | reverse complement strand
GGTTCCCAACTTTAATCACGGGTTCTCGCCGCCCGAGTTTCACCTCAGCAAGCTGACGAGCGAAACTTGAAACAGCGAACTGATCGCTCTGCCCTGGGCCAATATGTGGGAACGGGCGCACGCGGACAGTGTCGAGAGAATCGCGAACTGAGTATTTGAACGCCGCCAGATCGCCGAGAACCTTGCTCAGGCCATAGTTGCTCACGGGCCGAAGGACAGCGGTCTCCACAAGTGGAAGACTACCGGGCCACGGTTCTCCGTAAACTTCGGCAGAGCTCACGTAAAGGAATCGTGTCTTCGGCGAAGTCTTCACAAGACCATCGAGAAGATTCATCGTCCCGAAGCTGTTGGTCTGAAAAATCAGGTCCTGCTGGGTCTCGCCATCCGGCACATAGGAAAGTGCGGCGAGGTGGTACAACGCGTCGGGCTGCACGATCGTGAGGAGTTGATCGACGGCCTTCTTGTCGGCGATATCGAGGGCGAAGGTCTGCGCCGCCTGAGGGAGCGCGGTTCGAAACGCCTCATCGGCAGAGCCCCGCTCGCTGGGATGATACGTCACGGCTACGTCGTCACCGCATGTCACGAGATACCTCGCGAGATGCCGTCCGACAAAACCGAAACCACCGGTGATCAGCGCTCGCATAGCTCTTTACGTCCGAATGAAATATTTCCTGAAAGACCGAAAACTGGAATACGCTGATTAGAGCGCTGAGGAACGCTTAGAGAGCCGCTCAACATCCGCATCAACCATCATCTCGACGAGCCCCTGGAAGCTGACCTCAGGCACCCATCCCAATACGTTCTTTGCCTTCGAACAATCTCCGATGAGGAGATCGACTTCGGCAGGCCGGATGAACGCCGGGTCAGTGACCACGTGCTTCCGCCAATCGAGTCCAACACGAGCAAACGCAATGTCGACCAACTCCTCAACCGAGTGCGTCTCACCCGTCGCGATGACGAAATCGTCTGGAGTGTCCTGCTGAAGCATGAGCCACATCGCTTTGACGTAATCGCCGGCAAAACCCCAGTCGCGCTTGGCCTGAAGATTCCCCATGCGAAGTTCCTTCGCAAGCCCAAGTTTGATGCGGGCAACACCGTCGGTCACCTTGCGCGTCACGAACTCGAGACCTCGCCGCGGCGACTCGTGATTAAACAAAATCCCTGACACCGCAAAAAGGTTGTAGCTCTCGCGGTAGTTCACAGTCATGTAGTGCCCGTAGCACTTCGCGACCCCGTAGGGCGAGCGAGGATAGAACGGAGTTTGCTCGCTCTGCGGGACTTCGAGCACTTTCCCGAACATCTCGGAGCTCGATGCTTGATAGAATCTCGCGCCGGGGTTGACTTGGCGGATCGCCTCCAGGATGCGGGTGACGCCAACCGCGGTGAACTCGCTGGTGAGGACGGGTTGTTGCCAGCTCGTCGGAACGAAACTTTGCGCGGCGAGGTTGTATACTTCTTGGGGCTGGACCTTCTGAAGCACGCTCACCAACGAGGACTGATCGAGGAGATCGCCGTACTCGAGCTGAACCTTTCCACGGAGATGCTCGATCCGTTCAAAGTTCTCGCTCGACGATCGCCGAAGCATCCCGACAACGTGATACCCCTTCGAGAGGAGGAGCTCCGAGAGATACGAACCGTCTTGTCCCGTGATACCGGTAATGAGCGCTGTCTTCTGCGACATGTCTTCTAATCCTTGATTTCGTTACTGCGTCCTTCTCTCGAATCGCCGCTGGGCATTGTGAGTGCGCGAAATGCCGAGCAGGCTTTGTAAAATCCTGCACTGACAGGCAATCACGAGCTGCTCTGCGCTATGGAGAAGTCGTGGTCGGGACGACTCCCCTGCATGCCTGCTAACAGAGCTCTTCTCGACCCCGCTTCTTCAGCTCATCGACGATCTGTCGCACATCCTGTGCGTAGGCTCGGTGGCAGACAAGAATCGCATGCTCCGTGTCCACCACCACAATATCTTCAGCGCCAAGCGCCGCGATGAGCTTTCCGTTCGACCAGAACGCGGACCGTCGACACTGCAGTGCGAGGACGTCGCCAAGCGCGAGGACGTCGCCCTCGAGTCGTTCCGCCGACGGGTGATCCGAATCCATCATCTTGTCGGCCCAGGCGTCCCACGATCCAAGATCACTCCATCCTATGCCGATGGCCGGCAAGACGACGGCGTTCGCGGCCTTCTCCATTACCCCAAAATCGATAGAAATGGGAGAGATCCGCTCAAATGTCTCGGAGATCGTATGGTCGCCGTCCTGTGCGCCAAACGCGCCTCGGATTGTCCGAAGTGAGTTACGGAGATTCGGCAGATGCTTCTCGATTTCATCGAGAAGCACGCTCGGCCGCCAGACAAACATTCCAGCATTCCAAAGATGAATACCGGATGCGAGATATTCCTCTGCGCGCTCGCGCGATGGTTTCTCTACGAATGCGTCGACTCGATAACACGCGGAATTCTCCGGAGCAATCGCCGGCCGGAACTCTGCGCCCCGTCGGATATATCCAAAGCCGGTCTCCGGGGTCGTCGGCGGAATGCCGATCGTCGCGACGATGTTCTCCGTCCTCGCGATCTCAATCGCCGACTCGTAAACGCGACACAGCTCGTCCTCATTCTCGACAAGATGATCCGCAGGAATGCAGAGCATTGGAATGTCACCAACGTCATTCAGGATCCGCTCTGCGGCGAAGCCGAGACAGGGGGCAGTATTCCGCGCAGTCGGTTCGCAGAGTATCGCGGCTTCGGGTGCGTGCTGTCGGACGAGCTCAAGTTGCGACTGTGCAGTCACGATGAGGACCGAACCGGTCCCACGGAGACGCTGCACGCGGTCGACAGTGGCTCGCAGCAACGAGCGTCCATCTGGCGAAAGGGTCAGATATTGCTTTGGCACAGACTTCCGGCTCATCGGCCAGAAACGTGTTCCGGAACCACCGGCCATGATGACCGTGATGAAATCTGCTTTCGGATTCAAAGAGCCGTGGAACAACTTCACAGTGGGCGTTCTCCAATTCAGATACTTTCAGTGGGTGCGAACCCTCGCACATGCAGGTGTTGGGCAAGCCCGATCTTCCACGAAGGCAGTCGACGATTCAAAGTCGTTTCAACTTTGTCGAGTGCGAGCACAGAGTAGGCTGGCCGAGGTGCAGGTCGGTTCAGCTCTTCGGAGGTCTGCGTGCGCACGGTGCACGAGCGACGGGCGAGCTTGGTTATTTCGGCGGCGAAGTCATTCCAGGAGATTCCTCCCTGCGAAGAGATATGGAAGATACCGCTGCGATCTTGAGCCATCAAATCGAGCATACACTCGGTAAGAAGTCCTGCGTAAGTCGGCGAACCAAACTGATCAGAGACGACGCGCAGCTCATCGAGCTCTGCCGAACGCGTCAGGATCGTGTCCACAAAGTTGCCGCCGTAGAGTCCGTGAAGCCAGCTGGTTCGCAACACCAGCGCGGTTCCGTGAGACTCTGAAACGGCGAGCTCGTCACCGAATCGTTTGCTCTCTCCGTACAGACCGCATGGGGCGTGGCTGTCCGTCTCCGAATAGGGAACTCTCCGGACGTTGCCGTCCGTCGCATGCCCTCCGAAGACGTAATCTGAGGAGATGTGCACGAGCTTTGCCCCGGTGAGACGAGCGGCATGGGCCAGGTTCTTTGGGCCGAGGGAATTAATCTCAAAGGCGCGACTGTAATCGCGCTGAGCGTGATCAACTGCGGTGTAAGCTGCCGCATTGATCACCCAGTTGGGTCGGAGCTGCTCCATCAGCTCGAGGCACTCGCGCGCATCGGTGATATCCAGCGGATAAATCGTGCCTTCGTAGTGCTCGATTGGATGCGCGGGATAGCATGGCGATGGAATGTCAGTCGCCCCAGCCGGAATGGTCGGCCGGGCGCCGGGAAGTCCCGCGAGCGTGAGTTCGATCTCAGAATTCTGCAGCGCAGGGATGAGATGGCCGGCGAGCATGCCATGCGCGCCAGCGATCAATACTCGTGAACCGGAAAGGGTAGTCAACATAGCGCTCACGCGGCTTGATTCGCTCAGTGAGCGGTTCGGGAGCCTCCCTCTTGAAGGCGAGCACCATAATAACTTTCGTAGAATCGCTGGTATTCGCCAGATTTGACACGCCGCCACCACGATTCGTTCTCTCGATACCACTGAACCGTCTGCCGAAGACCGTTCTCGAAATCCACCTTTGGTGACCAACCGAGCTCTCGATTCATCTTGGTGAAGTCGACAGCGTAACGTCGATCGTGACCCTTCCGATCCTCGACAGGGCGGATGAGTGTCGTGGGCTTTTCGGTCAACTTCAGGATCTGATGCACGACGTCCACATTCTCGCGCTCAGACTCCGGCGCCCCACCGATATTGTAGACCTCGCCAGGGCGACCGCTCTGTAAGATGAGCATCAGCGCGTGTGAGTGATCATCGACGTGGAGCCATGAGCGAACGTTCTTGCCGTCTCCGTAAAGGGGGAGCGGTTGATCCGTCATCGCGTTCGTCACCATGAGCGGAATGAGCTTCTCGGGAAATTGATACGGTCCGTAGTTGTTGGAGCACCTCGACACCATCGAGGGGAAATGGTGCGTATGG
>JADYYL010000152.1 GCA_020853655.1 Deltaproteobacteria bacterium | reverse complement strand
CCACATTCGGTAGGATGTAAGATCCGATTCCCACAATGAGCGTGGCAAGTGCCATTCGGTAAGCGCCAGTCGCGGCAGAAACGATCGCGATCAGCCCCGAGACGACCATCACGAGTGCTGCAAACCGTCCCTCGGTGAGACCCAGAACGTTACACACCTGGTCCTCTATAAGAGCTTCCGACTGGCTGCCGACCTGGAAACCCACCCCCCCGATGTTCAAACCAGTGCGGGGCAGCCGAACCCGAACACCCAGGCCGCCAATACGAGAGACAAATCCACCGATGTCGCCGCCCCCATTGTTTCCTCCGCACGAACCGCCTTGGCACTGCGCGTAAGTGACATCCTCGAGCGCAGTCAGTCCTGCGACGATGAGTCCCAACAGGAGCACGAGCTTCGCAATCAGGCTGGTCGCCGAAGTTCGAGTGGTGCTTTCGCTAATCATAAATCATCCCGAAATTTGCTATCCCGTCGCCCCAACCGGCGAACGTGAACCGATCTCGCCAACTGAGTGGGAATCTCGAGGACTCCTCAGGGGGCGAAATTGGCCCCTTTTTCCCACTCCTCCACAATTCGGTGGCTGATCGAGGTATGCGTCAGTTTTAGAGAGACGTTACCTATCGAGACCTGTCGAGTCCAGACGTCCGAGTGGAAACAGCGGAAATTTAAACGCCACAATATCAGGAGGTTATGAGTCTTGGTCCAACGCTGCCCGGGTGGCTGCCGCAAATCGCTGAGGCGCCAGACGATTTTCGCTTCCGCGGATCGGAAAATTCTCCAAGAACCGAGAGAGCAACCCAGCTGAAGCCAGCAGAAGAAGGGAGAGGATTAGCGGAACTTAAACGCCTTGTTCTCGTAGGTGACGGTCTCCGAGATCACGCGATTCCGATCCTCGCGCGGATACTTATCCCACCCGAGATACTTCGCGTACTCCTTCTCGCTCCACCCTGCCTTTGAGAACTCCTCCGAGAACGGATGGAGCGGCGCGTGAGAGCAACCAGCTGAGTTCTGATTCCCGCGGCAGAAATTACGTTCAATGATGCCCTGCTCCGGGTTCGACCAGAACGTATCTTCGCCGAGCGGCGTGAAGACGCGCATAGATTCATCGACCTCTGCTGCCTGCTCGCGAGTCGCGAACGAAGCGCCTGCGCCCGTATCGCCGCTTTCACTTTGAAACTTCAGCATCGCAAAGACCAGCAGTCCAGCGCCCAGAGTGGCCAGGAATGCACGCTTTTTGGCGTCGTTTTTCTTCGGGGCAGCTTTCTTTGATGCGCTTGGGCTTTGAGGCTTTGTTGCGGCGGCAGGTGCTTTCCCTGCGGCCTTCTGCGGAGCGCCAGAGATGATTTTCGGTGAGCGCACTGCGTGGGAGCTCTGTGCCACAGGGGCTTGTCCCGCCTGCGCTGGGCGTTTCGAGTCGGCAGCCGCTTTCGGCCCCGACGGTGGTGTCCCCGTCAGCTTTCCCATGGTCATGCTCCTTCTACCGCACAGATCGTTATGCCGATCGCTGCGAAAAGTTAGCCTGAGGGGATGAGAAAGTCGACGCGGGAATACCCGTGAAAGAGCGGAGGGTTAGGCCAGCGCTGGGAGCTCTTGCTCGGGATAGCGCCAGGCGAGTTCGCCCCTTACCTTCGTCGCGAGCGACTTCGGAAAGGAGTGTCTGCAGAGGATCTCTCCGACGCGCAGGTCTTTACGGGCGTTCTCGGGTTCCGCGTGGGTTGCAAAGTAGTACGCGCGTTCGAGGAACAGTTGCGACAGCAGCGGCCGGGCGAGTTCATTCGTCGCGCAGAGTGCTGCGAGCACGGAGATTTCATCGGAGAGTTTCTCGATGGCATCCTCCGCGTATCCGCTCCAGAGACGGCAGACCTCGTTAAACGCGCGCGCAAGCGATCTGGTCGACACACCAAAGGGATGAGTCTCGTCGGCAAGCGCGATCGCTTCGCCGAAGATCTTCATCCCTTTTCGGAACTCCGTCCTCGTCTCGACGAGGCCGAGTGCTTCCTCAATCGCCAGTGTTCCCGATTGTGGGTAGAGCGTTCGCGCGACGCGCAGTTCCTCCGCAACACTCTTCTGTCCCTCCGTCAGCCGCGAGATTCGCAACCGGTAGATCATGTAAGAGAGTCCGGAAAGACCTGCTTCTCGGGCCTTTTCGAGCGCCTCGCGGGCCGTTGCGGCGTTGCCAGCGTGCAGCTCGAAGACGGCGCGAGTCAGTTGGTATCGCTCTTCGGGAAGCGCAACTCGATGACCTGACGAGGGGCCGATCGAGTCGAGGAGTTCCACGGCGCGCTCGTGATGTCCCATCGCATCTTCTCCGCACGCCTCGCGAAACTTGGCGAATGGCGGAATCAACATGAAGTGATCAACGAGTGACACTGAAAGGCAGGCGATGAACCACGCTGTGAGGCTGGTCCAGTCAGCGCTGGTCATCACGAATGGCAGCGCTTCTTGCAGCACCGCGAAGATACCGAGACAACAAATGAGCTCGACCGCGAAGCGCGCCGAGTGACTTGAGAAGACGAGATAGGAGAGAAACTGATTGAGCGCGGGCGACGTCTCTTTGCGCGGGACGTAAGTCGGAAGCACCGCAGGCTCTGGAGTGTCGGCGCCTTCGAAGTCCGCTAACGCGAGCAGT
>JADYYL010000151.1 GCA_020853655.1 Deltaproteobacteria bacterium | reverse complement strand
CAGAGAAGAGTCATGCTTGGAGAGTAGAAAAAAGGAGTGTGCGATTTGAGCCGAGCCAGTCAAGCAAACCCACGGTGCGCCTGGACGGAGCCGATGCGTCAATCGTCCAGGAAGTCGCCCGTCGGCCTCAACACATCGCTGCAGGGCGCGGGCTGTGAGGAGTGCGCTCTGCAAGAGCGAATCATCCTGAAAATGGTAAGCGCCTTCAACAACGCCGCGAAGGTAATAGCCCAGCGTATGCGTGTAGGGTGCCCTCGGAGTGTCGAGACAGCAGGAACGAATGAACCCGTTCCGCGTCGCGTGGCTCGTTGCCCACCGCAGGTTGCGTAGCGCGGCCTCTGCGAAGCGAGATTCCCCGGAGACTCGTGCGGCGCTGAGCAATCCGATGGACGCGTGGGTATCAAACGTCTTCGACCCCGGGCGAGCAAACGGCGAGCAGTGCGTGCTCCATCCGCCGCTGGGATCCTGGACATCGCAGAGCCAGTGCGCGGCGCGCATCATGGAGCCGTGATAGTCGCCCGCAAACTTTTCAGCGGCGGCGGAAAGTCCGATTAAGATCTGTCCGGTGTTGAAGACAACGGGCACTCGCGGAGTCGAGTCAACAAGTCCGCCTTGGAACGCGCCGTTGGCGAACTGGATGGACAGCAACCAATCTGCCATTCGGATCGCTCGCTGGCGAAGATCTTCGTCGCGAAAATGATCCGCGCAATGGATAAACGTTTCGAGGATATAGCCGGTCGTTTCAGGATAAGACGAAGACCAGCCTTTCGTCGGAGAATAGTTGTGTGCGACACCTCCATCTTTGGAAGAGGAGCGATCCTGTGCGCGACGCAACCAATCGAGTGAAGCGTGAGCTGCAGAAAGAATCTGCTCTCGGCTTTTCGCCGCGGCGGCGGGTCCGAGATTGGCGGGACTTATCGAGCGTCCATTCTGGATCGAGAACGGCGATGGAAGCGCGTCACGAACGAACGCGGCAAGGAGGAAAGAAGTCGAATCTAACCGAAATTTCACGGCGTACCACAGCTGCAGACTGCGAACCGACAGACCGAGATGAACTTACGCTGCGCGCTTCTTTCTGGGAAGAGCAGGGCGTATCGGAAGTCCGACAACTCGTCGCGGAGTAGAACGGTTCGCGAGTGAATCAATCAACTTTGGTGTTATGGAAAAGTCGAAAAAGAAGGCTACTCAGGCAAAGAGTTCGAAGCGATCGAGGTGCTCGTGGTGTGGAGAAGATCCGAAGTACTTAGAGTACCACGATAATGAGTGGGGTGTTCCTGTTCGAAACGATAATGAGCTGTTCGAAATGCTCATTCTGGAAGGATTCCAGGCGGGGTTGAGCTGGCTGACGATCTTGAGGAAGAGGGACAATTTTCGGAAAGCGTTCGGCGGATTCCGCCCGGAGCGGATCGCAAAATTTAGCGCACGAGATGTACAGCGATTGATGAAAGACCAAGGCATCGTGCGCAACCGGATGAAGATCGAGGCGACAATTCAGAACGCAAAGGCGTTCGTCGCGATGAAAGAGGACGGGGAGAGCTTCTCGGACTATTTATGGAGCTTTACCGGCAATAAGACCCTTCGATTGGATAGAATGACGGGTTCTACCTTCCGTTCGAAGTCCCCGGAGTCGATCGCGATGTCGAAGGCGTTGAAGAAGCGCGGATTTAATTTTGTCGGACCAACAATCTGTTACGCATTCATGCAGGCTACCGGGATCGTCGATGATCACGTGGAATCCTGTTTCCGATACAAGCGAAGGAAATGAAAAAGAGCGCCATCCTTGGCGCTTCGTGTGTCCGGTGGTGGGTCAACCCCGGGCACTCCTAGAGGGGAGATCGTATTCGCGTCGTGACGACGGCGACCGAAAGTATCCCGCGGAAGGGGACTCTTTCGGAGGTTCCCTACGGGTAGATCGAGAAAAAGTGTTGTCCGATCTGTTTTAGCCGAAAGATGTCGGTGAAAGTCGTTCGAAGTGGACGGCTCGAGAGAATGCTCTCGTTCAACCACACGAGTGAGATTCGGCGACTTTGGGTAAGGAACTCGTTCTGGAGCCCGGCGAGAGCGCCCAGGAACGCGAGGTTCGGCGTGCGGACTGCGGACATGTCGATGATCCAGTTCGCTTCATGTGGGGACTCGACATAAAGCCTATTGAGCGAATTGAGTATCGCGCTGGATTCGGCAGGTGTTGAAATCTCAGGGAGCAGAATGACCGCTGAGCGGCAGAGCCAGCTGACAGACAATCCGTCCTGGTATTCTATGATGGGACGATCGTTGTTGGGAATGTGGGTAAACATCTGCTCAAAGAACTTCGGATCGTGATTCCCCACCGTGAGTGCGACCGCGATCACTCGCAGACTGAGATCTTCGTACTTTCGCAGTACGTCACTTCGATTCGCCGGATTCAGATCGAAGAGGAGAACCTCTGAGCGTGGGCACAGCCGCGAGATAGTATCGTCCGTCGTGCTGTTGAGACGTTTCCCTAGATCGGTGGCGTTGTGCGCAGCTTCCTTGAGCCGATTGGGACAGATTCGACCGAACGCAAGCGCGTGCAATGCGTGCATCGTCTCCGCGACGGCATCGACGTCGTTTGGCGTAGGTTCGTTCATAAAAATAGTCCTTTCACGGCGCTTCCGATGAATCCTTTCCGGATAACGCTCGAGGTTCGGAGTACAGGCGATGATGTTCGACTCGCTGGAAGGT
>JADYYL010000150.1 GCA_020853655.1 Deltaproteobacteria bacterium | reverse complement strand
GAGGAGCGACAAGGCTCGCGACAGCAACCTTCGCCGCATTCATTCCGCGCGCGGAGAAGACTCCGCCGAAAATGATCACAGCCGTCGCCAATCCGACCGCCATTCGCGAGCCGGGAAGCAATCGAGGCTCGGTCACACCCTCGACCTTTTCCTCGGAGAAGTACATCACCACTAGGACTGAGAGATAGTAATAGAGCGAGACGACAGAATTCAAGGCGGCAAGGATGGCAAGCCCGATGTATCCGGCCTTCACCGTGGCCGCGAACAGATAGAACTTACCGAAAAATCCAGCGAGCGGTGGCAATCCGGCGAGCGACAGCAGAGCGATGGACATCACAATGCCAATGCCCGGATGTCTCCAGCCAAGTCCCCGGAACGAGGAGATCGAATCGTTGAGATACTGGTATGGGCCGCCGGCAGTACAGATCAACACGACGCCGAACGAGGCGACGGTCATCACCGAATAGACCACCACGTAAAACAGCGAGGCCTCCCAACCCCCGGAGGCTCCGGAAACAAACCCCATAAGGATATAGCCGGCATGAGCGATGCTTGAATACGCCAGCATCCGCTTCAGACTCTTTTGACGAAGGGCGACCAGGTTACCGACCGTCATGGTGAGACCAGAGATCACGGCGATCGCGCCGACCCATTCACTGGTCACGTGAGGGAAGCCAGTAGCGAGAATACGGATGAACGCTCCGAAAGCTGCGGACTTCACGACCACGGCCATAAATGTCGTGATCGAAACGGGAGCCCCCTGATACGCGTCGGGTGCCCAAAAATGGAATGGGACGAGACTCACCTTGAACGCGAAGCCGAAGATAATCAGCGCCATGCCCGTCAGGAGCAGCGTTGAGGACCCCGTTGGTCCAGCGACTGCGTTTGATATTTCAGACAGTTCCATCGACCCGGTCGCGCCGAATACCAGCACCATCCCGTAGAGGAGAAACGCCGAGCTGAACGCGCCAAGGATAAAATACTTCAACGCCCCTTCCGCAGACGCTTTCTCGGTACGCGCGCTGCCTGACAAAACATACACGGCGACCGATAAGGTTTCGAAGCCAAGAAACATCACGATCAAGTTCGTCGCGGAGACCATCACGAGCCCACCGCACGCGGCGAGAAGGACAAGAACGTCGACATCAACGGACTCCCGAACCCGTTGCGCACCGAGCTGGCCCGCGTTCAGCATCAACGATAGCGCCGTGCCGAGCAGGATGATCGTGTAGAAAAAGAACGTGAACGGCTCTAGTGACACAACGCCGTTGAATGCCCTGTCCCGAAGGAACCAGAACGAAAACGAGAACGACCACGCGAGCAAACACGTGCCGATGCCCAGCACCGAGAATAGCGTCGAGCTCTTCTCGAGCCGGAAGAGATCGGTCACGAGGATGAACGTGATGCCCACGACCATCACGACGAGCGGAAGAGCTCCGATCACGTCGATTGAGTGAAATTGACTCACCATAAATCAGGGCACCTTCTTAACTGGAACTTCCACGCGAGCGGATCTCGTCGGGCGACGACGCGCAACGGAATCTGTGTTCTGGGCTGCTCGAACCGCGTCGACCTGCGCGATTACGACCTCAGCGGAATGCGCGACGCCATCAAAGATCGGCTGTGGGTGAAGACCGATGAGGAAAACAAGAATCAGCAGCGGCGCAAAGACGACCTTCTCGGTCAACGTGAGATCGGTCAGATCGCCGTTCTTCTGCTCATCGAGTTCGCCGAAGGACACGCGCCGATAGAGGGAGAGCATGTACATTGCACCGAAAACGACCCCGCTCACCGCGATCGCTCCAAGGAGCGGATCGTAGCGGAACGCACCGAGCAGTATCGGGAATTCCCCAACAAAGCCGTTGGTGAGAGGGAGTCCAATCGAACTGAGCGTGAAGATCAAGAAAACAAAGGAGAACGTTGGAAGCTTGCCAGCGATTCCCCCGTAGTCGGCGATCAGGCGAGTATGCTTCCGATCGTAGAGAACTCCGACGAGGAGGAAGAGCGCACCGGTTGAGATCCCGTGATTGATCATCTGCACGATGCAACCTTGCATGCCCTGGAAATTCATCGACGCGAAGCCCAGGACGCAGAACCCGAGGTGGCTGACCGACGAATACGCGACGAGCTTCTTCATGTCCGTCTGGACCCATGCCACCAGCGCGCCGTAGACGATACCGATGACGGCGAGGAGGGCAAAGAGCGGGGCCGCTTCGAGGGCCGCATGCGGGAACACCGGAATGCCGAACCGGATCAAACCGTAGAGCCCCATCTTCAGCATCACGCCAGCCAGAATGACGGAGCCGCCGGTCGGCGCCTCCACGTGGGCATCTGGGAGCCAGGTGTGAAACGGGAACAGCGGAATCTTGATCGCAAACGCGAGCGCGAATGCCGCAAATAGCCAGAGCTCTTCGCTGCGGGAGAGGTTGAGCTGGACCCAATCTCCGAGGAAGAAGCTCCACTGTCCGAGCTGAATCGAGCACTTGTACGAGAGGTAGGCGATCGCAACGAGCATGAGCAGGCTGCCGAACGCGGTGTAGAGAACAAACTTGATCGCCGCATAAACCCGACGAGTGCCGCCCCAGACCCCGATCAAGAAATACATCGGGATCAGCATCAGCTCCCAGAAGATGTAGAACAACACCCCATCGAGCGCCATGAACGTCCCGAGCATCCCGGCTTCGAGCAACAGCATCAAGCCAAGATAGGAACGCAACTTCTTGTGCACACTCTCGGAGGCGATCAGCACGAGGAGAGAGAGAAATGTCGTCAGCACGATCATCCACATGCTGAGGCCATCAATAGCGAGCGTGTACGTGATTCCCCATGCCGGAAGCCAAGCTTTTTGCTCAGCGAGCTGGAAGTGCGCGGTGTCGTTATCGAACGACGCGAGCATGACAATGGAAACCGCGAAAGCCGCGGCGCCAAAGAGCGAGGCGATGAAGCGCGCCTTCCGTTCATCGTTGACGGGAACGAGGAACATGCTGAGCGTGCCAAGGAGCGGGATCGCGAGCAGCAGAGTGAGCAGGTTGAAACCCGAGTCCGCTAAGCTTGAATAGACCGACATGCAGATCCTCTTAAGAACTAATCCTTACCGTCCCCTCTCCAAAACGAGTCCTGACCGGAGCTCAGGAGAGTAGGAACCAGAACACCAGGAAAATAACGCTCCCCGCGTACATCAACAGGAGATAGTGCGAGAGAAATCCTGAGTGCGCCCGGTGAGCAGCATCACCGCTCGCTTCCACCGCCATCCCCGTTCCGTTGACACTCGCATCAATCACCGCGCGGTCAACTAACTGAAACAGCAGGTCCGACAGGAGCGCGATCGGCCGGAGCAAAATCTTTCCGTAGAGCTCATCCACCCACCACTGGGTCGAGAGTGCCTGATACAAACCGGGCATTTGCTTCGCCGCGGCGTCGGCGATAGCGGGACGGTAGCCG
>JADYYL010000149.1 GCA_020853655.1 Deltaproteobacteria bacterium | reverse complement strand
CGAATCGTCACTCAGAATCGTCTCGACTGGACTGATTGGGGCGACGGATGGATCGCCGACTGGGAAGTCGTCGCCATCCGCGAAGCCGTTCGCCTCTACGGGAGCACGACGCGACGCCGGGTCATCCCGCGGAATGTGGCCGCGAAGATCATCGGATCGGCGGCGGCGCTCGATGCTCACGTCAAGGCGGGCGAGATCGTCCAACCCGCGGTCGTCGGCGATGCACCTCGCTACGAGTTGTTCGCCGTCGTTCTCCTCCGTTTCCGTCGCGACTTGGGCATTCTCCCACGACGCGACGAAGACAACGCCGCTCCACGCGCGCTTCCACTTGCCACCGTCAAGGAGCGTTACTTGGTGTGGCCGGAGGAGCGCATCTCAGCGGATCTGTCGCTCGAAGAGGCGGCAGAGAAGCTCGCCTGGCCGGTCGAAAAGCTGCGGGCCTTGCTTGGCGACGGCCCACTCTCCAAGAGGAAAGTCACGCGGCGAGTGTTTCGCGCTCTTCGCGACGTCGCTCGGCACTTCCAACGAAAGCCGCAGTCCTGGAACCTGGCTGTGGGAGCCCGTCGGGCCGCGTTACTCCTTGGATCGCAAGCGGCGGTCGGTCTCTATCGACAGGCTGGCCACTTGATCACGCTCAGTCGTCCGAACCGCAAGAAGGTGTTCTGGTATCGCTCGCTCACTTTCATGCGAGCGGCTCGACGGCGGGGTGCGACTCCGCTTCTGGAACAACGTCCCCGAGGGATGGTGACGGCGGAACAGGCGATGGAGGCGCTGAGCATCACGGAAGACACCCTGCGAAAGTGGGATTCAAGTCGTGTGTTCAGTCGAACTGGCAACACTGCTCGACCCTACTTCCTTGGGGAGGTGGTGTTTCTTCAGGACAAACGAAGGCAGGAACGTCTCAAGATTTTCCGCAAGCCGTTCTTGCCAACGTCGCCGGAACAACTCACCGCGGAGCTCTCGCTGCAGGACGCAGCAAAGCAGCTCGAGTGGACGCTCGAGCAGTTAACCGAAGCCTTGGGTGAGCAGGCTCGATCGACGAGTGTCGTTACGCCCGCGCTCTATGCGGTGCTCCTGGACGTCGCTCGCCACTTCCGCCGCGCACCAAAGCGGTGGGACTCGCGAATTGAGGTCATCGCGGCAGCTGAGATCCTCGGATCGCAGTCTGCTGTGGGGCTTTATCAAGACGCGGGTTATCTCAGCGCGATCGACGACCCGGCACACGGCGAGGTGTTTCTGTACCGCTCGATGATCTTCCTTCGCGCGGCTCGGGAGCACGGCATCGTCGAACTCCTCGAACAGGGGGACGGGACGATGATCTCGACGGAGAGAGCGCTTGAGGTGCTCGACGTTCCAAAGCCGATCTTGGAGGCATGGAGCAGGAGCCGGGTCTTCGCTCAGACCGGCAACGACACGACGCCGTATTTCCTCAGGGAGGTGGAATACCTGAAATCGAATCTCTAGCGGTTATCGAAGGTTCATGGGAG
This sequence comes from Deltaproteobacteria bacterium, assembly GCA_020853655.1. Taxonomy (GTDB): domain Bacteria; phylum Bdellovibrionota_C; class UBA2361; order SZUA-149; family JADYYL01; genus JADYYL01. The sequence continues at coordinate 3,501 of JADYYL010000149.1, read as the reverse complement.
GAGCGATGTGCCGAAGGGCCTTCGCTTCTCCCGTGTTGTCTGCTCCCCCGTACCTTTCTCTCTCGAACTCCCTTCCTCTTGCTGACGTGAGTTCACGAAAACGAATTGTTTGATCGAGAGCAGTGTGCGACGTAGGTGGTAATCGTCCACCGCTCCGCGATTGCAACAACGGATCTCTCTTTATGAAACGCCACCTCCGGAGAAGCTGGAATTTTTTCTGGCGCCAGCTCGCGAAGGCGTTTCGCAATCCGATATTTCTCGCCCTCACGATTGTCGGAAACACGGCATTGGTCGTCTGTGCGTGTCTCCTCTATTTTGTCGAATATGGCGTGAATCCCCAGATCTCCGGCTTCGGGGATTGCCTGTGGTGGGCGTTCGTCACGATTACGACCGTCGGATACGGCGACGTGACGCCGATAACTCTGTTCGGTCGTATCATTGCCGTCCTGTTGATGATGACAGGGGGTGTTCTCTTTTTCTCGTTCCTCGGACTGCTCAGTAGTTCCTTCGTTGAGCGCGAATTTCATCAGCTTGAGCACGAGATTCGAGATCTACGCGCAAGCGTTGACCGCCTCGTGAATGAAAGAGATGCCAGTCGACGGAAGGACCCTGACGACTCGAGGGTATGAAGTGCGAGGCGATCGTTTTTCGCGTGATGGATGCGATGAACGGTATGCAACTCAAGACCGAATGAAAACATTATAAAAGTGCGTGGGGCGAGAGAGCGTTTGCTCCTCGCCCTTCAACGCAGTGCGGTTATGACGCGGCGGCTCGACTGCTTGCGATGTGAACGAGCCTTTCGGCTAGTTCGAACGCGAGGTCCTCGGAGCTTTGCCGGCCAGTGTTGAGTCGAGCACTCGCTACTCGCGCGATTTCGCACCCGGAGGCGAAGGGGAGAAGCTCCTGATCAGTCATTCGCTGGAACTCGGCGGCGAGGATCTCCTCCGCGCACCTTGTTTCCTGCGAGTTCGTGAGCATCGCGCGAAGCACTCGCTCATAGGAAGGACGGACTTGCGGACAGCCGTTCAGGGCCAACACGATTCCACGCACGAAGATCTCTTGCCCGCCGACAGCGCGGAGGAGGAAGACCGTCACGAGTGTTCTCGTTTCCAGGCTTCCATGATCGCCGCACTGACGCACGGCCGAGACGAGCTCCGTATTCGCGCGGAACACCCTCGCGAAGGGAAGCAGTAGTCGCAGTGCGAGCTGACGGTTGAGTTCCGACTCGCTCGAGAGATACACAACCAGCGTGGCCCAAACGCGCTGGAGCCGAAGGCGCGCATCTTGCGTCCTTCGATACACGAAGCGTGAGAGCAGTGACAAGGCACCGAGCTCATGGGTCGTCGTGGTCGTGTGTCTGAGGATGACTTCTCGCGCCTCCTGCCGGGAGAGCAAGACTCCTTCCAGGATGTTCACGAACACCGGTCTCGAGGCCGTCGGAGTCGCAAGCATCGTCAAGATAGCCTGCGACAACGGTACCTCAAGTGGCGTGTCGAGCCCGCGGAGGAGTCGATCGGCGAGCGCGTAGCAGTTCTGCGACTCGCAGCAGGCGATGTTCGCCAGCTCTTCGAGGGAGTCGCACGTTGCGATTCCTCGAGCGATGCACTCCACGAGAAGGGTGTCCGCGAGAAGAAATTGCCCACGAGACCGCAATGCCGAGACCTGCCCGATCGCGCCTTTCCCTCGATACGTAGTCGTTGCCGTCGCAAACCAACTTGCCATCAACGCTCTCATCCGAGGCACTCTCCATTCCCGCGGACTCAAAAAAAACCGATTATCGGTCTTGAGCCGCCGACGCTCGGCGTAGGCGACCCAAAGATTATTGAATACTGATATCGCGGGTGGAGGGAACGGAAGTGAGCGCGGAGTCTATGATGATTTGTGGGTTAGAGTAAACAGACCCCGGAGATCGGCGAAGTCGCGAGAGCGTGTTATGCACTATTTTCTCAGGGCAGGAGCCGCCGCAAGACACACTCATGACCATGTGCCGAACTATGATTCAGAATCGCTTTCTCTTCGTCCTTGCGGCGCTCAGCTTCGCGGGTTGCTCCCACATTGGTATGGGATTGTTTCTGTTGAAAGACGATCCGACGATGAACGATCCAAGCGCCGCCGTCCTTGGAAAAAGCTCATATCAAGCGAGCTGCGCTGGTTGTCACGGGGACGCAGCCGACGGAACTGGGCCGGACGGAAAAGGACTGATTGCGCGACCCACAAATTTTCTCGCGCCGGAATACACGAAAAGCACGCCCCGGATCGCCGCTCGAATTGTCTATGGGAAGGGGGAAGAGATGCCTGCGTTTGGCGGTCAGCTCCCGGAAAAAACGATCTGGCAGATCGCTCGCTACCTCCACTCTCTTCAGCGTCCGTCCACAGCAGCGGCCGAGTGACTCTTGCCGATCAGGGCAACGAATAATCGGAGAACCATCCACACGGCGAGACAGACGACGCCCATCACCATTGCGAGAAGAAGCCCTTCCACCACTGTCGCAAAGGCGGCATGGGCCATCCAGATCAAGCTACTGCCAATACCAGCCGTCGCGCCATTGAGGCGCACGACGTATTCTGGAAAAACGGCGTTCGCCGCAAAGACCGCCAGCATGCCTGCATAGATGTCCGGGAGGATTGCGAACGGTGTTCGAACCCAGGGGATTCCGATCGAAGATACGCACTGCAAAGCAACGTTGAGGAGACGAAGTTGCTTTGTGTAGCGAAATGCTCTGCCCGCGTATGGTGCCCGGGAGAGTCGAAAAAAGGGGGACGATCGATGGAGAGCAACCATGAAGGCGATGAAGATAAGAATGCCGACAATCATCCCCGTGACTTGGGGGAAGCTCGAGAACCCAGAGTTGTAAGCAAGGACGAAGCTTGTGACTGAAGAGATGGTCGTGTGCAACGTGCAGTGAGCAATCGTTTTGGAGAGCGGAACGGCGGCGCTCATGAAATCTCTCTTAGAAACGAGACCAGTGTAGGCGCATATTTCGGGCAGGCCATCGTATATCACGCTCACCGTGCAAAAGCTTTCCTCGTTTGTCCGCGCGTGCTTTCTGAAAGAACCTTGCAGAATCAGGGTTCTCTCCGAACATCACGTTCGTTGAACAAACGCGCTTCATGAGCGTTCGCGGCGTGCTTTGGATTTAGCCCGCTCTAGGCTGTAGTTTTCCTCATGGCCGCCTGCGTTTATCATTCTCTCCGCTTGTCTGAAGCAGCTCCATTCACTAACGTCGGGATCGACAAGTAGTAGCAGTTAAACGTGACGAGAAATTTGGAGAAAGAACATGTCCTTCTTGAAATTGATGTTGGTGTTGGCTGTCGCTTTGGTTTCGGTGTCGGTTGTTTCGTCAAACGCTTCCGCTGAAGACGGAAAGACCTGCCACGCTGACACAGACTGTGGTCATGGCGAGCATTGCAAGGACGGTCACTGCCATAAGTAGAACAGGTTCGTTGTTGGAGGCGTGAGGCGAGATTGCTCGTCTCACGCCTTTTCATTTTTGCTCCCGG
>JADYYL010000148.1 GCA_020853655.1 Deltaproteobacteria bacterium | reverse complement strand
GTCTCTGCGCATCGTCTCGACTTGCTGCCTGGCCCCAGTAGGGCGAGCTCACCGCCTATCGCACTGGTTTTGTTTCCGATACTTCTACGGCCGCGTGAGGAGGTCGTCGGTATGACAGCCGCTCCGCTCGCACTCGAACCTGGCTCGCACCTCCAGATCCAGCACTCCACAACGGGAACTGGACTGGAGCGGTGACGATCTTTGTCGTCGCCGCCTGATCGCGATGTGCGCTCGCCGCGCTGAAATCGAAACCTCGAACGGCATCGATTACTTCCTGAACTTCGGTCGTGCTTAACTCTGGATACATAGGCAGGGAGAGCACCTGCCGTGACAGCCTCTCCGTGACGAGCATGCTGCTGGCACGAACTCGATTCTCGTAGGCGGGCTGCCGGTGAATCGGTACAGGGTAGTGCACGAGCGGGAAGATTTGTTGAACGCCGAGATGTGCTTGTAAGGCGTCTCGATCGTCCGACTGAAGCACATAGAGGTGATACACATGTCCCTCGCCTGGGCGCTCGTAGGGCTGTACTACCGGAGTATTGGCGAGCCCCACGCGATAAGCCGCGGCAATAGCCCGCCGACGTTGGTTGTCTTTGTCGAGATCTCGCAGCTTTATCCGAAGGATCGCGGCCTGCAACTCATCGAGCCGAGAGTTGAGCCCGGGAATCGCGCTCACATAGCGCTCTGCCCATCCATATTCGCGAAGGAGCTTAATGCGCTCCGCAAGTTCTGGATCGTCCGTTGCAATCCCACCCCCGTCACCAATCGCGCCGAGGTTCTTCGTCGGATAAAAACTGAAACAGGCGATGTGACCAAAGGTGCCGACCCGCTGACCCTGGAACGAAGCGCCGTGAGCTTGTGCGCAGTCTTCGATAACGAAGAGCCGATGTCGCTCCGCGAGCGCGCCAAGCGAAGCCATGTCGGCTGCTTGTCCGTAGATGTGCACGGGGATGATCGCGCGCGTTCTCTCAGTGATCAGCTGTTCGACCTGTTTCGGATCGATCGTGAACGTCAGTGGATCGACATCGGCGAGTACCGGAGTCGCGCCGGTCAATTCGATCGCGGCGACCGTTGCCACGGCCGTGTGAGAGACCGTGATGACTTCATCTCCGGGGCCAATGTCGCATGCGCGAAGCGCGAGCTGCAATGCATCGGTGCCATTCGCGACGCCGAATGAGTATCTCACTCCGACATACTCGGCGAACTCCTGCTCGAACTGTTTCACTTCGTCGCCGAGCACGTAACGACCGCCTTCGAGGACACGCGTCATTGCCTGTTGAATCTCCGCTGCACGCCCAGCGTACTGCGCTTTCGGATGGCCGCAGAGAACCGGTGCGAGTTCACGCACTCCCGGGACGAAGGTAATCCAGCTCCCGCCACGCTTCGTGTAGCTCTGTTCCTTAGACATGACTTCGGCTTTGTGATTCCAGGCGAAGAGCACTGCGCTGTCGGGGGAACGGCTCGCGAACTCGGAATAGGGGACGACCGGGATATGCATACCGGGAGAAAGTTTTCCGTGCTTCGCCGGTGTCGTGTCGACGATACACTCGATCAGATCTGGGCCGATGCCGGCGTAGTTGAGCACGGTTGTGCTTTTCGAAGTGGCGGCATACCCCACAACCCGCTTTCCTTCCGCTTTCTTTCTTTCCAAAAGCGCGCGCAGTTGATCGCGCGCGCTCTCACACCGCTCTCGGAACTGCACGTAAGTCTCGGGTCGGGTGAGACCCCACTGCTGCTCACGAAGGAGTTGGAGCTGGAGACGCTCAGAGCGTTCGCGGACACCTGCATGCGCAATGACATAGCGCATCGATCCACCGTGCGTCGCTTGTGGCTCGATATCCACAAGATCCAATCCTTCGCGCGCGAACGCGCTCTGTATCGATGTGCAGGAGAAGAGAAACACGTGCTCGTCGTAGATCTGATCGTACGATGCTTTTTGGATGATGTCCCCGAGATAGGGATCTTCGAACATCGCGACGCCAGTCGGTTTCAGCAGAATACGAATGCCGGCGATGACGGAGCGAAAGTTGCCGATGTGGCACATGACGTTTGCGCCAAGGAACGCATCGGCCTGGCCGTCCTCAGCGACGATCGAATGCGCCAGTGCTTCGTCAAAGAACTTTGACACCGTGCGAATGCCGGCCTGTCGGGCTGCCTGCGCAACATTCTCGGAGGGTTCGACGCCGAGATGGCGAATACCGCGCTTCTGGAAGTGACGAAGCATGATCCCGTCGTTGCTTCCGACTTCGACGACGAAGGGGTCCGCATCCTTGATGTAATCCTGCATGACATGTTCGGCGAACTGCCCGAAGTGCTCCGCCATGCGTGAGGAGGTGCCTGAGAAGAACGCATATTCGCCGTGGAACATCTGCGCCGGGCGGGGTTGATCGATCAATTGGAACATCGAGCAGCCGGGGCAGACGGCCACCTGCATTTCGAAAAAATATTCGGATTGAACCTGCTCTGGCAGCAAAAAACCGTTCGCCATCGGTTGTTTACCGAAGGACATGAACGGCTTCAGCTCGTGGTCGCAGATGCGGCAATGGCCCATGACAGTAACCTCAGCGGAAACCTAAGAAACACCCACAGAATAGATGCATCTGATAGGTCAAACGCTTCGGAGGCCCGGGGAGGGGGCAGAGGGGGAGTGATTCGGGGGCGGTATTTGGCACGCAACGCCGCGAAATCGTTTCGCACCTCCGCCCGGAAGGGCGGCATCTTACCCGAGTGAGCCTCGCGCCTTCCTCTGCGGGGAGAACCAGAAAGGGACCCTTACGGATATTGGTTCTATGAGAACGCCTTGCCGGATTTGTGAGACAGAGATCTCGCCGTTCATGTCCTTCGGACAACAGCCGATCGCGAACGGCTTCCTCTCCCCGGAAGAGTATCGCGACGAATATTTCTTCGATCTCTCGGTCGCCTGCTGCCCCAAGTGCGCGATGTTCCAACTGATGGAGCAACCGCGACCGGAGCAGATGTTTCACGACAACTATGCGTTTTTCTCAGGTACTTCGACGCGGATGTCCGAGCACTTCGGTGCGTTTGCCACGATGATCCGCAATCGCTTTCTGGCCGGTCGTCAAAATCCGTTTGTCGTCGAGATCGGAAGTAACGATGGCATCATGCTCAAACACTTCGCGGCAGCGAAGGTTCGGCATCTCGGCATCGAACCGTCGGGGAACGTCGCTGCGGTCGCCCGAGAACAGGGCGTCAACACGATCAGCGAGTTCTTCAACGAATCGCTCGCGGAGAAAATTGTCGCAGAGCACGGCCCTGCGGATGCGTTCATGGCCGCAAACGTCATGTGCCATATCTCCGACTTTCGCTCCGTCGTCGCGGGTATCGAGCGATTGCTTAAGCCTGACGGAGTAGCGGTCTTTGAGGATCCCTATCTTGGAGCAGTGCTCGAGAAGACCTCCTACGATCAGATCTACGACGAACACGTCTTCCTATTCTCGCTTCACTCGGTCTCGTATGCGTTCGCACAGCGGGGCCTTGAGCTGATCGACGTCGAACCCCAGGACACTCACGGGGGATCGATGCGTTACTTCCTGGCGAAACGCGGTGCCCATCCGGTGTCTCCACGTGTCGCTGAGCACTTCGCTCGCGAAAAAGAACTCGGTATCGACCAGCCCGAGACGTATGAGCGCTTCCGCTCGAACTGCGAGCGTTCTCGTGACCGACTGCGCACGATGCTTGAGGATCTCCGCGCTCGAGGCAAGCGGGTCGTGGGATACGCCGCGACGTCAAAGAGCACCACCGTCCTGAACTACTGCAAAATTGGCCCAGAGCTGATCGAGTTCATCTCCGATACGACCCCCATCAAACAAGGGAAGTTCACCCCGGGCACGCATATCCCGGTGCGTCCACGCGCCGAGTTCGCGAAGGAGTATCCGGACTATGCGCTGCTCTTCGCCTGGAATCATCAACCGGAGATCTTCGCAAAGGAGTCCGAGTTCTCAAAGAGCGGAGGCCGTTGGATCTCGTTCGTTCCCGAAGTGGCGATTACCCTCGTTCAGGAGGCGCACTCGGCCGTCGCCCAGCTTCAGCAACTGGGTGCACCAAAAGGATCAGATGTCGTACAGCCGCTTCCCGATCTGACACGGCCCGATCACGGTATCACCATGGCAGGACCTTGGATCTCCGATCTCGAGGTGCAGACCGTCCTGGATGCAGTTCAGAACGGTTGGTACTACGAGAAGGCCTACACCTACGTCGAGAAGTTCCAGAAAGAGTTCGCCGCGTATCACGGACGCAAGCATGCGCTCATGACACCGAACTGCACGACGGCCATCCATTTGCTCCTCACTGGGTTAGGTATCAAGGAGGGCGACGAGGTTCTTGTGCCCGAGTGCACATGGATCGCGAGTGCCGCCGGGCTCAGCTATCTTCGTGCGACGCCGGTCTTCTGTGACATTGACCCCGTGCATTGGTGCCTCGATCCCGAGTCTGTTCGCCGAAACATCACGCCGCGAACAAAGGCGATGATCGTGGTCGATCTCTTTGGCAATATGCCGTTGATGGATGAGTTGCGTCGCATTGCCGACGAGCATGGCATCCACCTCATCGAAGACGCCGCCGAAGCGCTCGGTTCGACCTACAAAGGTAAGCGTGCTGGAAGCTTCGGGGTCGGTTCCGTCTTCAGTTTCCATCGGACGAAGACGCTGACGACCGGTGAAGGCGGGATGCTCCTTCTCGATGACGATAAGCTTTTCGACTTCTGCTCGGTGTGGCGCGACCACGGTCGACGACCGGGCGGGCCGATGTACTTCAATTATGAAGTGACCTACAAATACATGCCGTTCAATCTCCAGGCGGCACTCGGTTGGGCCCAGTTTCAGAGGGTCGATCAGCTGGTTCAGAAGAAGAGATGGATCTTCGATGGCTACCGCG
>JADYYL010000147.1 GCA_020853655.1 Deltaproteobacteria bacterium | reverse complement strand
TATTGAATCTCATTACTTTTTTCACGGTCGGTCCGAAGGAGTGTCACGCCTGGACATGTTCGCGTGATGACGATGCCGTTGCCGGAGCGGGGAAGACCCACTCTGACTTCGCGCGCGGTTTCATTCGCGCAGAAGTGATCTCATACGATGACTTTGTGAAGTGTGGAGGTGAAGCGGGAGCGAGAGACAAAGGTGTTCTTCGAGTCGAAGGGAAGAACTACATCATGCGCGATGGCGACATCGTGCACTTCCGATTCAACGTTTGATCGATCTGTACTTGAAAAAAATAGTGTGCATTTCAAAATTTTTTGTTCTAATTACATGAAAGCAACATCAAAGCAGTAGTTGAGATGGAGTTGCGCGGTTCTTCGAGCTCGCAGTTCCGAACGGTGTTGGTTGCAGTAAGTCGAACCGGCAAGGTTACGTTCCGACGGTCTTCGCCAAGCTCTTCGATTCCGAATTCGAGATATTTTGCGGCCTTTTCTTCGAAGAAATTCTAAGAAAAAACGCAACAGAAAGTTCGGAGGAAAGACGAGATTGTGACGAGGAAGGAAGCATCTTCACCAACGCAAACATCTTCGGATGAATGCGGAAGAGATATGCCCCTCGGACGGAGACGAGCCTGAATGCCCGTTTACTAACAGTCGCATCAATCGTTTCTGTTGATGTGGCACTACTCATGGGAAGAAACGAAAATGGCAGCTAAGAAGAAAGCAGCAAAGAAGACGACCACAAAGAAAGCCAAGAAGACGACAAAAAAGGCTAAGAAGAAAGGTAAGAGTACAGGCGGGGCGGCCAGGAAGACGGCTGTAGTTCGTAAGAAGCCGTCACGCCGTGCCACGCCGAAAAAGGCAACTGCAAAAAAGGCTAAGAAGGCAAACGCATAGTTTGCATTTGAAGCATTTGCAGTCGAAAGGCCACCGGGGCAACCCGGTGGCCTTTTTTTTTGCCTGAATTTTGGGCTTTTCCCGCATGCTGCCGCCCGTCGGCGCTAGAAGTGCGCTGAATGTCTTTTTGAACTTCCTGACCTTCTCGTCATCGTGCCCTGATCGCGCTTCTCGATTTCCTCCGCCCGCCGAATGCGTTACGAGTGTGGGGAACGTTCGACCACATCTCAGCGGAAAACATGAGCGCACCTGATGCTGGAACCTCTCTCGCTGCACGACTGCTCGCCGGCGACCGACGTGCGCTGTCTCGCTCCCTCACCGTTATAGAGAACAACGCTCCTGAGAGCGGCCGACTTATCTCCGAGATTTTTCCTTGGACCGGCAAAGCCGCCGTCATCGGATTCACTGGAAGCCCGGGAGCAGGAAAGTCTACTCTCGTCGACCGCGTCGCAGAACAACTCGTCTCTCAGGGGTCGAAAGTTGCGATCCTCGCCGTCGATCCAAGTAGTCCATTCACCGGCGGCGCCATCCTGGGTGACCGCATTCGAATGTCGCGGGTCAGCGAGTCGCCTTCGGTCTTCATCCGATCGATGGCAAGTCGGGGAGCTCTCGGCGGTCTGGCGCCGAGGAGTGCGGAATTTATATTCGCGCTCGATGCGGCGGGTTTTGACTACATCCTTGTTGAAACTGTCGGCGTCGGTCAGGGCGAAGTCGAGATTGTGCGCTACTGCGATTCCGTGTGCGTTGTCCTCGTTCCGGGGATGGGAGACGGAATCCAGGCGCTGAAGGCGGGGATCCTCGAAATCGCGGACGTCTTCGTCATTAACAAGGCGGACTACGATGGAGCCGACCGCCTTGAGCGGGAGCTCATCGTGATGCTGGGCTTAACGCACGCCGTTACCGAAGATTCACCACCGATTATTCGCACCGTGGCGAGCGAAGGGAAGGGGACCCTCGATTTCGTCAATCTTCTCGCTAAACGGCTCGAACGGTTTCGACAGACCGGCAAGGCACAAGAGCGTCGACGCTTTTTCATGAAAGAGGCGTTGTGGCGAGAGTCGACGCGCCTCCTGAGCATGGGTTTCGAGAAATACTGTGAGACGAATGGCCTCACCGCACTCTCGCTCGAAGAGCTGACGGCCCGAAAGCAGGATCCAAGGACTGCGGCTCAAGAACTCGTGCAAGAATACCTCACGCGGAAGTCGCGCGACGCATCATGAGCGTTTCGCCAAAGTCGACCGCACCGCTCTCAATCGGCTCAAAGGCTCCGCCTTTTTCGCTCACCGATCAATCTGGTGTCTCGCATTCCCTTCGCGAACTGAAGGACGATTTCGTCGTGTTGTTTTTCTATCCGAAGGACAACACTCCCGGATGCACGCTTGAGGCTCAGGAGTTTACGGCCCTGAAAGAATCGTTTCGAAAACAGAAGAGTCTCATCGTTGGCATCTCCGGCGGGACGGATCGGACGAAGGCGAGCTTCTGTAAAAAGTTCGATCTCGACGTCCTCCTCTTGAGCGACACGGACTTCGCCGTCTCAACGTCGTATGGCGTTTATGGCGAAAAGAAATTCATGGGTCGGAAGTATCTGGGGATTCACCGGACGACGTTCGTCGTCAACCGAGATCGTCGCATCGCTCACGTATTCGAATCCGTGAAGCCGCAGGGGCACGCCGAAGATGTCTTGGGTGCGATTCGCGCGCTTCGCAAATGAGGCTCGCGGATCTATCGAATGCGTAGCCGACACGGCCTCTCCTCGAAAAGCGCGTTCCAAGAAGGCAGAGAGCAAGATTACATATCGATCGATGTCACGAACCAGCGAGCATTTCGCCAGCGGCGATGCGAGCCATGATTTCACTTGTCCCGCCACCGATCGTGTTCAGCCGAAGGTCTCGCAGCCACCGCTCGGGAAGGAACTCCGTGGTGTAGCCGTATCCCCCATGGAGTTGCAGACATCGGTCTGCGATCTCGATAGCCAGCTCACATCCGTAGAGCTTTGCGAGGCTCGATTCCTTCCGACACCGTTCGCCGCGGTGAAGCAGATCGAGCGCATGGTGGGTGAGCGCCAGAGCGCTCCGGTGCTTGGCCCAAAGGCGTGTGAGCACTTCTCGAGTATTGTCGAACGACGCGACGGGCTTACCGAAAACTCGACGATCGGCGACATAGGTTGCCGTCGACTCAAGGCACGCCATCGCTCCGCCTAGCGCGTTGAGTGTGAGCATCAACCGTTCCCACTGCAACGATTCCATCGCTTGGTACCAGCCCCGCCCCGGCTGTCCGAGCACATACTCCTTTGGCACTCGCACGTCGGTGAACGTCAACTCGGCTGTATCAGAAGAATGCCAACCAAGTTTTGATAGGGTTCGCTCGACGCGAAATCCACTCCACGTGGTGTCGACCAGAAAGGTGGTAAATCCGTCATACCCGGTGCCCGCCGAAGTCCGCGCAAGGACAAGAACGTAGTCGGCGCGAGCTCCATTCGTGATAAATATCTTCGAACCGTTAAGAACGTATCCGCCGTCGGCTTCGACTGCCTTCGTCTGGATGGAGGTGAGGTCACTTCCTGCTCCCGGCTCGGTGAATGCATACGCGCCGATCATGGTGCCCGCGGCGCTTCCGGGGAGGAACTGAGCCTTTGCCGTCTCCGTCCCGAATCGCTGAAGGGTCGGCGCAATCACGAGTGAGTGCATGTTGACTGCAATCGTCAGCCCAACGGCGGGCACACGGCCGAACTCCTCGCACCACGCCCCGGCCATCAAATAGTCTGCCCCGGCGCCTCCCCATCGTTCGTCCAGCAGAACGCCCAGGAAGCCCTGCGCACCGAGCTGCTCGAAGACCTCGTCCGGAAAGTGCTTCGCGTCTTCCCAGTCTTTCACGCGTGGCGTGATCTGCGCGGAGCAAAACTTACGAACGCTGTCCCGGAATATCTGATGCTCTTCGTTGTAGATGCCCATGGTGGCCGCCGCTTAAGAACGTGAGGTTCGAGGAGCGAGGGAAAAGAGCGCTCGATCCCGATCGCCGAAAGTGGTTAAATACCGCCGGAAACCGCGCGAAGCTATTACTATTTCACACGAGTTGGGTAACAGTCGTGAACCCCCAGGCTTCAGGAATGGAGCACCGAACTCGGCAATTCCGCCCACGACAGTAACGACCATGACAGTCATGTCATGACAAGAGGTCCCTCACATTGGAATCGCAAACAGTACCTGCTGGCAAAGAAGAGATCGTTGCGGCGCTCAAGACGATCTTGGATCCCGAGATATATCTGGACGTGTGGACCCTCGGACTGATCTACGACCTTGCGGTCGCCGACGGAACGCTTGTGGTCACCATGACCTTCACTTCACCCGCCTGTCCCGCGGGGCCTCAAATTGTGGACGAGATTGTGCAGAAGACACAGGCGCTCGAAGGAATTGGGAAAACCGAAGTCAAAGTGACTTTCGATCCTCCCTGGGAGCCGTCGCAAGAACTCCGTGAATTGCTCGGCCTCGTATAACCTTATTCACCCGACTCTATGTCTTTCCTGCTCCAGTCCGACTTGAACGAGTTCCTCCCGGCGCTGCGACAACTACTTGCCGAGCGCATTCCTGCGGAATCGCTTCGGAAGGTCGCTGCCCAACCCTACGAGGCTGATGGTCCGGTATGGACGGAGCTCGCGGCGCTCGGTGTTTTTGCGGCGGCGTTGTCGGAGGATCATGGGGGGCTTGGCTTCGGGGTGCGTGGGCTTGCTGCGATTCTGCAGGAACAGGCCCGAGTCCTCAGTCCATTACCGATTTTTGAAACGTTGGGGATCGCCTATCCGTTGCTCTGCTCATGCGAATCCGGCGCACTGCGGGACGAGTTGCTCTCCGGAATTGCAGCCGGAATGATCCGCGCGACTGCCCCCGTTGGGGTGCTCGAAGACGTCGCCGCGATCCCGCGGGCGGTGGGTGAGCAGGTACCGGGTAGCGCATGCCGACTGAACGGTGGGCTCTCTCTGGTTCCCTCGCTCGAGCGCTCGAGCGACGTCTTCGTTACAGCGCTCGCAGAGCGGGGAACGCTCGTTCTCTGTCGTCTTCGAACTGCAGACCTGTCGCCGCAACCAACAGAGACCATCGACCTCGTTCGGCGCTTTAGCGAGTGTGTGCTGATCGATACGCCTGCGGTTGTCATCGGACGCGTCGAGAACGGTGCTCGGGCTTCTCTGGTCACGCAGGTTGCTTCAAGTGCTGAGCTCGTCGGATGCGGACGAACCGTCCTGGAGATGACCACGGAGTATGTCAAAACGCGGAAGCAGTTCGGTGCTTCGATCGGGACTTTTCAGGCAATCCAGCACAAGCTTGCGGATGCACTGGTCTCAATCGAGAGCGCCGAATCGCTCGTCCGTGTCGCCGCATGGACGGCCGACGCGTCGGAATCCCAGTTTCATGAGGCTGTCGCCGCCGCAAAGGGCTTCTGCAGCGAGAGCATCCCGTCGGCGATTGAAGCGTGCTTGCAGGCACATGGCGGTATCGGGTTTACCTACGAATACGACTTGCACCTCTATCTTCGTCGCGCTCAGATGTTGTCAAGCCTGTTCGGACTGGCGGAGGAGAGTTATCGCATCTTGGCGCAGAGTGCGCTGGGTCGGTAGGGGACTCGATTCTGCGGACGATGAGTTCAACGCACCGCAGGGCTCTGAAAAAGTCGCCGTCCGGACGACTTTTTCAGATTGCCCGAACTTTTCGCAACTATGCAGCGTTAACTTGACTTCAGCGCATCATTGTTGAAGAGTTTCCCGCATCACGCGCGTCCTTAGCTCAGCTGGATAGAGCAACTGGCTTCGAACCAGTAGGTCGGGGGTTCGAATCCCTCAGGGCGCAGGATATTCTCCGGAATTCTCCAATGAAAGAACTTGTCGCGAAGGTCATCGCCGCTCGAGTCAAAGACGGCGATACGATCGGCATCGGTTCGGGCAGGACGGCGGAAGCTGCGATCGCAGCGATCGGCGTCCGCGTGAAGCAAGAGCGGTTGAACATTCGCGCTTTCTCGACTTCGCCTCATTCGACACGCCTCGCGCGTTCCCTCGGCATTAACGTCCTCGCGCCAACCGGAAACGAGTCGATGCAGTTTGCATTCGACGGCGCGGATGAAATCGACCCGCAATTCAATCTCATCAAAGGTGTCGGCGGAGCGCTGCTCGCCGAAAAGGTCGTCGCGCGCCGAGCGGGGGGAATAGTGGTGCTGGCGACCGCGGACAAGCTCGTGTCGCGCCTTGGCGAACGATTCCCTGTACCGATCGAAGTGATTCCCGAGGCTGTCGATGACGTGGAGGCGCAGCTCCGCGCGCTCGGTGCGACGCGAGTATTTCTCCGTGCCGCGTCGTATCAATATGCGACGCTCCAGCTGACCGCTCTGTCCCCCGGAGAAGCTCCATTGATCGCCTCCGATAAGCTCGTTCCGGCCGTCACCGAACACGGCAACCTCCTTCTCGATGCGATATTCCCGGTCGTTGACCCGGCGTTGGCTGACCGACTGAAGTTGGTGACCGGGGTTGTCGAGACGGGGATATTTGTTGGACTGACCCGCGAAGTCATCTTCGTTCGCGATGGCGTTGTTTGGTCGAGGCTCCCGGACGGCTCGGGCGACCGGAAAATCAGCTAAGATTTTCAGCCGCACTCCCGAAAGCTCTGCATCACTCCGGTATCGGTCCAGCGGGACCTCACCAAGGCGCCACGGCGTCATCTTGTCGAGGCGGTGTGTCGAAACCTACGAATGGCTCAACCACATCTCGAACCGAGTTCAGAACTCGGAGCAATTAAACACGATCCGGTACACGCAGGTGTTGCTGCGGCAAACGACTTTGCACTTCTCATGCGTGAGCGCCGCTCCACACACCGGACAGTGATCGTCGGCGTGAGTCACGACCGCTGTTTCTCTCACCGCGCGTGGCTCAAGCGCTCGGTCAATTTCTGGTTTCTCGCTTTCCACAGGTCGCTCCCTCTCCACTTTTCAAAACCCGCGTTTCCTTGCGGGATTGCTTGGCCGATGTTATGAACCGATCGGTCGACGGCCACTATTCATGGCCGCCATCGATGTCGGGCAAAACTCCGACTTCCCGATGATATTCGACCAAAACGGAATCCGCACGGATATGCTGAAGAGCCACTGGAAGACGATCGCCCGCATTGAGCGGTTCGCCGATAACGCGATCATCATCGCGATGTTCTTCCTCTCGTATGCGCTACGCAACCCACTGATCGACTTCGCTCGTGCCGCAGGGGTAAAGGCCGCCGCAGTGCCGCTTTCGCTCGCTCCCATCGAAGACTATCTCGTGGTCCTCGCGTTCGCGATCCCAGTTTATAACGTCGTGCTCTCAGGGCTCGGCGCGTATCGCAGTATGCGGCTCAGTTCGGCGGCGACCCTCATTCGCATCACGTCGTTTGCCTCCGCGATTGCGTTCCTCTGCCTCGCCGCGCTGCTCTTCCTCCTCAAACTCGATCTCAGCCGAAGTTTGATCGGTCTCTTCTGCGCATTTTGCGCGGTTGGCCTCTTCGTCGAACGACATTTTGTTCTTTGGGTGCTTCGGCTGTTCCGACTGCGAGGCAAAAACTTCCGCAATGTTCTCATCGCGGGAACAGGGGAGCAGGCGCTCCGACTTGTGCATGAGATCACTTCTCGACCTGAGCTTGGAGTGCGGGTGATCGGGCTCGTTGCTCTTGCTCTTGACGACGCCGTTGAGGGGCAGGGGATAGGCGAACTCGACCGCCGTGCGAACGCCCGAAGCGGCACCGCGCGTCGGACGGGAGACACGGGGACGCGAGGCGTCGTGCCTATCGAGATCGTTGCCGACCCCACGACTTTTGAAGATGCGCTCAAGCGGTACGCGACCGATGAGGTGCTTTTTACAGATGTGAACAAGCACTTCGCCCAGATTGAGGACCTCTGCCAGATCTGCGCAGACGAGGGCGTTGGTGTGAGCCTGGCGGCCGATTTCTTCAGCCTCGAAATCTTGAAGAGCGATCTCAGTTACTTCGGCGATGTCCCGCTCATCCACTACTCACGAGTTCCGGCTGATGGGTTGAGCATCTTTCTGAAGCGTGTCGTCGATGCTCTCGTTTCGATGGTGCTCATTGTCGTTTTGAGCCCACTCCTTGCGGTGATCGCCACATGGATTCGTTTCGAGAGCAAAGGGCCGGTGTTTTTTCGGCAGGAGCGAGTGGGGCTGAACGGCAGGCGCTTCACCTTGTTGAAGTTTCGCTCGATGGTGAGTGATGCCGAGTCGATCCTCCCGAAACTTCAGAAGTACAACGAGATGACTGGTCCCGTATTCAAGATGACGAACGATCCGCGGATCACGAGGGTGGGTCGATTTTTACGCAGATACAGTCTCGATGAGCTTCCTCAGCTGTGGAACGTGTTCCGAGGCGACATGAGTTTGGTCGGACCTCGTCCACCGCTGCCGAGTGAGGTGTCGCACTATTTGCGAAAGCAACGTCGCCGATTGAGCATGCGTCCCGGCATGACTTGCACTTGGCAGATCAACGGGCGGAATGACATCCCAGATTTTGAACAGTGGGCGAAGATGGATCTCGACTACATCGATAATTGGTCGCTCACACGCGACTTCGCGCTGTTGATGCAGACAATACCCGCCGTCTTTCGCGGAACGGGCGCGCGCTGAACACTCGTGCGTGCCGTATTCACAGAGTCGTGATTGGAGCGACTGAACCTATTCAATTGAGAAAGAGTGGCCCCCGGGTGGGGACTTCTTCAGAGGTTCCGTAGAGTGTTGAACAATTCTTCGTAGCGGAACTGTCGACCGATCTAGTCTCGGTTTGCTTCGAGTGGCAGGTCATCGGCGTCCCGTTCTTCCCATGTGAGACTGCCGTCAACGGGTGCCCAAGCTTCTTCATCCACTTCCATGAGCTGCGGACGGGTGAGCGCCGCGGCCTCGCTTGATGGGCCATCGAGGTAGTATTTCAACCAGAAGTCCATCGCGACGTAAGTAATAGCGAGCGCGGCAACAAAGAAGATCATATGCGCCAGATTGTTTCCGAGGTGGAAAGATCGACCCAATGGTCAACTCCTTTCCAGCC
>JADYYL010000146.1 GCA_020853655.1 Deltaproteobacteria bacterium | reverse complement strand
CGAGAATACTCAGCGGGATCTCAACATCGCGTTGATGCACGAACTCGCGATGATATTTGATCGCATGGGCATCTCAACACGAGACGTATTGGCCGCGGCCGGTACGAAATGGAATTTTCTCCGCTTCGTTCCTGGGCTCGTCGGGGGCCATTGCATCGGTGTCGATCCATACTATCTCACCGCGAAGGCCGAGGTCCTTGGTTATCATCCGCAGGTGATTCTTGCGGGTCGTCGCATCAACGACGGCATGGGAAGTTACATCGCGCAGCGGATGGTGAAGATATTGGCGCTGGCGGGGAAGCAAGTCCGCGGGACCCGTGTCGGGGTGCTTGGTCTGACCTTCAAGGAGAACGTGCCTGACCTCAGGAACAGTCGAGTGCCCGATATTATATTCGAGTTGCAGGAGTTCGGTGTGACCCCGTTTGTCCATGATCCCTATGCGGAGGCACATGAAGCGCACGAGGAATATGGTCTGCGGATGAGTTCGCTCGATGAGTTACGGGACTTGGATGTGCTTGTGCTCGCGGTCTCTCACAAGGCTTACCTCGATATGGGAATTGAGAAGCTCTGCGCTCGTATTCGCGAGGGTGGTGTGTTTATCGACGTGAAGTCAGCGTTCCAGCCGAGTGAAGTGCGGGCCGACCTTAAGTATTGGAGTCTTTGATCGTGAGTCGCTTCGACCAACTCGGGAAGAGCCTACGCTCCGAACCCCGTCACTGGCTCGTGACAGGTGCCGCTGGATTCATTGGCTCGCATCTCGTCCAGAGTTTGCTCACGCTCGGTCAACGGGTGACGGGTCTCGACAATTTTGCGACGGGTTCACGCGCGAACGTGGCTGTGCTCAAATCGCTCCCTCACGCGGACGCCTTCTTTACGTTTGTCGAGGGTGATATCTGCAGCGCTTCAGACTGCGCTCGCGCGGCGAAGGGAGTGGATTATGTCCTGCACCAAGCCGCACTTGGTTCCGTGCCGCGCTCAATCGATGATCCGATTGCATCGCATGCCGCGAACGTCTCTGGCTTCGTCAACATGATCCTGGCCTCCCGTGACGCGAGCGTGAAGCGCTTCGTCTATGCATCATCAAGCGCCGTTTACGGTGATATCGAGGATTCTCCGAAAGTCGAGGATCGTGTCGGGACGCTGCTTTCTCCGTATGCTGTGACGAAGAAGGTGAACGAACTGTACGCAGAGAACTTCAGCTCTCTCTATCCGATCTCAAGCGTCGGCCTCCGCTACTTCAATGTCTATGGTCCGCGCCAAGATCCGAATGGTGCTTATGCCGCCGTCATTCCCCGTTGGATTGGCGAGCTACTTGCGGGCGGCACGTGCACGATGAACGGGGACGGAGAGACAACGCGCGACTTTTGTTTTGTGGATAATGTTGTGCAAGCGAACATCCTCGCCGCCGTCGTGGGCCCGGGCGTCGCCACGCACCGGGTGTATAACGTCGCGGTGGGGGATACGACCTCGCTGAACCAACTTTATCAGATGATCCGTGACGCGCTTGCTGTCCATCGCCCCGAAGTGGCAGGTCGGCCACCGACCTACGGACCGTTTCGTACCGGCGATGTTCGCCATTCCTTGGCGAACATCTCGCGAGTATCGGACGAACTCGGCTATCAACCTTCAGTCAGGGTGTCGACTGGTATCTCTGCGACGGTTGAGAGTTATCTCCGCAGCCACGCCTAACCGTCGCATTTCGCGGACTCGTTTGCGTCTCCGATTCGTTCTCCGAACGCCCTCAACAATATTAAAACTGGTAGTCGACGCCGGCTTCACCCAGCCGAACCTCGATCTCTTCCTTCGCGAGAGGCAGGACGTCCTCATAGTGCGTCATGATGATCAGATCTCGAAGGTCCTTTGGCAGCGAGAGAATCTCTTCATACGCCGTGTGGTAGATCTTGGCGTGCTCAGAGAACATGCAGTCGTGGAAGATCGTTTCGATGCCGAAGGTGTTTGCGACCCGATCGAGGGTCTCCGGGATGAAACGCGTATCCGTCGTGACAAACACGCGATCGTCGAGCACGACGCCGTGACAGGGCGAGTTTGGGATGTGATCCACTTGAACGAGGCGAAGTGACAGTCCGTCGATAACCACGCCGGGTGTGGGCGACTCGAAGGTTGTATCAATGGGGCGGAAGTCGAAGAAGGTTGAGCGGTCTCCAATCTGCGGCCGCCCCTGAAGATCGCGAAAGTTGGTTGCCAGTCCGGAAAGGAAGTTGTTCCAGATCGGCTCTGCGAGCGCAGAGTGAAGATAGACGGGGAGTGGGCCTCGACCGTGGACATATCGAAAATAGGCGATCTCGTAGAGCCCACCGACGTGATCAAGGTGGAGATGGCTGGCATAGACGCCGTCGATGCTCTCCGGTCGCACACCGAGATGATGGAGACTGCGACCGATGAGCGTCCCAGCATCGATCAAGAGGTTCCTATTTTCCCATCGCACTAAATAGTTCGTATGAAACCCGGAGAGCGTCACCGCACCATTGACGCCAGTCGGAGTGATTGTGAACTTCATGTGGGGACTTCTCCAGCTAACCGACTGCTATTCACGAAAAAATTACCGCGAGCGAAAGTGGCGCCGAGTTGGGCCTCTGTGGTTGCGGGTCGAGTGACCTTTGGAGCCAGGCGCGTGAACCCGCGTCGCTGGGGTAGCCACGCGCGTCAAGATATCGACCAGAAAAGCTTGCTAAGTGCCTGTCCACGCGTCGCATCGGGAATGAATTCACCCTGCAAGCCGTCGAACAGTGGCGCATCCCGACTGCATGAATTATAATTGGTGAATCATACGGACTGCCTACGCAAGGGGAATCGTTCAGGCTATGGAAAACACGGACACGACGTCAGCGACTCAAGCTACTGCAACCGGCACAACCGGCGACGGCTGCCCTGTGCGCCTTACTTCGAAAGCTATTGAAGCGGTGAAGTCCGCGATGGCCGAGGAGAAGCTCGAGAATCACGGGCTTCGGATCGCCGTTCAAGGGGGTGGATGCTCTGGCCTCCAGTATGCCTTGGATTTCTCAGATGAAGAGCGGATGGGAGATTCGGTGTTCGATGTGGGCGGACTGAAGCTCTATATCGACATGGCCAGCGCTCAGTACCTCAAGGACACCGAGATCGATTACGTCAGTGGGCTGAATGGTACCGGATTCAAGTTTAACAATCCGAATGCCAAGCGCACCTGCGGCTGCGGATCGTCTTTCAGCTAGGCGACTCGTTGCGTTGTTGCATGTCGTCGGCCTCAGCGCTCTCACAACCCGTGATGGGTCTTCGGTACTGTGATTGAGTTGCTGGGGTGCACCGTTGATCAGAGCTAGGCTTCTTACGTATCGGCGGGTCTGATGCCTTCGGAACCGATTGCTGAAATTCAACCACTCGAACTGTTCAGCGCCCTGAAGGCGAAGCAGCAGGTCTTGCTCCTCGACGTGAGGGAATCCGAGGAGCTCCAACTCGCGAATCTTCCTGGCTCCATCCACATTCCACTCGGGGAGATTCACGCACGCGTCGACGACGTCCGCCGGCTTGCGTCATCCGATTATGCGTTGAAGGTGGTGTATTGCCGAGTTGGCGTACGAAGTGAACTCGCGATTGAGTTTCTGCAGGCCGAAGGTATTCAGGGCCTCGTCAATCTGCGTGGCGGTCTTAACGCTTATGCCGCTGAGACCGATTCTCGAATCACCCCCTACTGAACAACAGAATAACGGCGGTGAAGTGATCCTCTCCCGGACAACGGAGTCGGATTGCGAGACGTCTCGGTGGCAACGAACCACGTCGAGAGATTCTCCGCTGAAATAGCTCTGTGTCGGACCGTCTGCGCAGGGTTCCTCGAGCATCCTGCTATTCCGACGGGACGACCTCGACTGGCGCTGGCTCGGTGATGCGAGCTGCTCGGGGCGATCGGGCAAGCAGCCGCGATGCTGCGCGCTGGAGAAGCTGCTCATCGATTGGGTAGGACAAATAGGCGGAAGCCTTCGGCGTGCCATCATCGGTATCCGGTGGATCTTGTCCGAGCACAAGGACGGGAATCGACGACGCCTTCGCCGCGATTTCGAGTAGTAACGGCGCTATGTCGAAGTCGCCCTCGGCAGATTCGATGACGACGAGATCGAAATCGTCGAGGTTCGACGGGACTTCGGAACTTCTTTTCGTGTCTTTTGGTGGCGCCACCTCCGGTTCTCCAAAACCCGCTCCGCCGAATCCAAACTCATCGCTCTGCGAGGTCTCTATAGTCGCATCGTCGACCTGGAATCCGATTCGGCGGAAAGTTTCGCGAACTCCCTCTGCGCTTCGTTCATCACGGCTCAGAACGCAGATCCGGTTCTTCTCGTCGAGAACTGGGGCATTCTCTGCCTCGAACTTTGATCGGGCGTCGTGGCGCTCGAACTCACGAGGACGTCGTTCGATCAATGACGGCGACTCCGGGAGATAGATGGTAATCGTCGTCC
Organism: Deltaproteobacteria bacterium; assembly: GCA_020853655.1. Classification (GTDB taxonomy): domain Bacteria; phylum Bdellovibrionota_C; class UBA2361; order SZUA-149; family JADYYL01; genus JADYYL01. The sequence goes on along the minus strand of JADYYL010000146.1, from coordinate 4,581 downwards.
CTTTCGCAATCGTGCTCTGCACAGAGAGAAATCCGAAAAGGCGCTGCGTGTGAATAAGGAGGATCGTGAGAGCGGCTTCGATATCACCGAGTTCTTCGACGGAGGGGTCGAGAAGCAAGATGTTCTCGGGCACCATGTTCCCGGTGATGCTCTGACCAGGATGGGTCAATGTAATTCGCGCGTACTGGCCGGGGTTCGCGCCGGGTATGAGGTTCGCGGTGCCAGCGCCGATGTGCTCGAAGCCGACGGAGATATCGAGCGTCTCGGCCTTAGGAAGGATGCTGTAGATCAGTGCGAGATAGGCCGCGAGGAATCCGTTGAACTCGGCGGCGTCCACTTGGATGCCCGACTTCTGCATGTCCTCTGCCGGAGCCTTTGGATTCACATCGAACGAGACCGGAGATGGGGCGTCGATACCAAGCAGTTGAAACAGGTAGTCTACGGAGAACTTGAAATGGGCGAAGAGGTCGATCTTTGCGAGCTCCGGACTTCGATGCTCCGCTCGCGTGAGCACGTTTTCAATCTCGCCGATCGTGAGCTCCGAGAATTGGGAAAACTCACGGAGCAGCAATCCAATCTTTCCGTAGCGTCCGGTGCGGGGGTCCTGCAGGAACTCGTCGATCTCGCGGCCCGCGTCGCTGACGCCATGGGCGAGATTGGTGACTTCACGCTTGATCGCACCGCACACCTCGAGCGCCTGACAGCCGAGAACGAGCAGTGTCGCCGGGTGGAGACGTCGAATATGAAAATCACGCAGATCATTCAGTTTGCGGACGAAGACGGTGATGGCGACGTCGGAAGGGCTGAGCGTTTCTGAAGTGCGAGTTTCCGTCAGTCCGAGTTGGTGCGACGTTGTAATTCGCACTTCGAGCTCAAGAAATGAACTCTCGAGCGGTGAGGTAAAGAAACGGAGCGACTCTCGGTCCAGCAGCTTCTCGAAGTTCCCGCACACCCAGTGAATCGTCGAGATGATCTCCTTCTGCCACAGTGCTGTCCCCGAGAGCGCGGTGTAGTGCTGACCGATCGCTCGCATCTGCGGGATGCCCGAGATGGCGAAGAACCGCTCATTCAGCGCGATCACCGCGCCATTGCCAGTTACGGCGATGTAGCCGAGCGGCGAGTTGTTCATCAGCTTTTCGAGGTTGCCAGCGTCGAGTTCCCGGCGCCGCATCTCTTCCTCTCGCGTCTTCATCGCCTCTTCGAGCTCTCGAATGCGTATCGATGACTCCTTTTGAGAGCGGAGGGCGCCGTCGAGCATCTCTCGGACGTCGCGCACTATCGCACGAAACTCGATGAGCAGCGGAAATCCTGGATCCGACCGAAAGAGCTTGCGATTTGGATCGGAAAGCTCGCGGAGCTGGTCGAGAAATTGAGTGATGAGTTGCCCGATCGCAAGGCCCAGAAGAATTGGGGTGACGAGGAAACCGAGCAAGGCGACGAAAAGCGAGTTGCGCTCGTGGAGCGCGGAGGTTGCGACGGCTTCGAACGAGGAGCCGCTCAGGTCGAGGATGACGCGACCAGTGATGAGCGAACACCCGACGACAGCGGCAAGGCTCATCGCGATGATCAGCGATCGAATGTCGATGACATGCGGTCGACGGGAGAGCCATCGATTGAGGCGGTTCGACCACACCAGCAAATGCAGCGCGAGTAACCCAAAGAGCTCGATGAGGGCGAATCGAAGTGTCTCGCCATCCGCGGTGATTGCGAGCGGCGCTGGGACAAAGCCTCGCGAGGAGGCGACGAAAAGGAGGCACCAGAAGAGTATCAGCAAGAAGAATGGGAGGATCGCCAACTGGAATCGAAGGGTGCCGCCGAGCATGACTGCGAATGCGAGAATGCGAGCGACGTGGGGAAGTTGCTCCGGTGCTGAAAAGACCGCCGCCGAGAAAAGAATGAGAGCGATGAGCTGTCCGCGAAAAGAGAGCAGGAGGATCGCGAGGTAGACGAGCATCGCGCTCGAGAACATCATCAAGCTGGCGTGCCACTCATGCCGCGCGGTGTGCGCCAGGAACACGAGGATGTGCGAGAGCGCTCCGAAGAGTCCGCCCTGTTTGAGATCGATGCCGCGGATGAGATGCGACCGCGTATCGTACAGTGATCGTGGCTTCGGCGTCGTGTTCTTCAACTCTCTCGTTCCATGCTCATTGGTCGGTCATAATCTCCGGACGATGTCGACAGGGAGCCGTTGTCCTCGGGTCCGGCGTTGACGGGTCTTTTTAAAGATGTTGAAAGCGCCCCAAGAGCTGTAAGAATTGCAGAGCGGGATTCTTTCCGCGCAGTTATTTCATGAAGAACTTGGCGGCCTGATGGGCTCAATCTCACTTACCGACCTAAAGCGTCGGATAATCTTGCAACTCGCAGAAGCCCACGCGCGGGGAGTTTTCGAGATCGGGACGGTCGAGTTCTCGAGGGATTTAGGTGTGGAACTGGGCGAACTCACTGAGGCGCTCGCCCAACTTCGAGCGAGCGACGTCCTCGACGATGTAGGAGATCTCAGCTCTCTGGCCCTCTCGCCCTTTGGAGTGCGGCTCAGCAAGGAGATTCTAAACCTGGACAGCCGTGCTGCTGTTGAGGACCTGATTCGTCCCCCTGCACTGACTACGCCCTCGAACACAGCGCACGTCTCAGTACATGTCTCTGGGGGAATCGACGTTCAGGATTGGTTCAGGGTCGTGTCCAATGCTGAGCTACCGGCCTCGGAGCGGGAGCTCCTCTCTTCGCTTGGCTCTGCGCTTTTCTCGCACCCGTTATTTCCCGACTTGTTTGCGAGGTTGAATCGTAAGTAAGGGCGACGGTGAGTGATTGCTCTGCATCGAACAGTAACTTCCGGATTTATACGCTTCAGTCGGCGCGACGTTCGCATAACTCCGGTGAGACAGGGGCCGAGCGTACTATTTGCGTCGGCCCGTGTGGCTTGCACCGCGGTTTAAGTCGGTTGTATGAGGCGTTTAGATGGCGTGCGTGTCATATTCGCGTCTCGATATCGCTTGACACGTGAGAGTGCTTCGCGGTTGATTGCGATGGTATTTCAAAGTCTTCCCAACAGAACTTCCAGAGAAGGGTCTTGAAAATGAAACGAGTGCTTTTTGCCGCAGCGATTTTTTCTGGGGTTTGCGTCGGCAGTGCGCAAGCGCAGGATGTGCTGCCGGATGACAATGGATTGTGGACCTATCACCAGTCCCCGCGTTGGAGAGAGAGTGAGTCACACCCGCTCCGCGTGGTTGCTTATGTTGTCCATCCGATTGGCTGGGTGCTCCGTGAGGGCATCTTCCGTCCTTGGAGTTATGTCGCTGGTAGCACACGCTTCACCAGAAGCTTCTTCGGCTTCCGTGAGCCCGCCGACTACCGTCAACCGCTCTGCTATCACGGATCTGAAGAGGTCCCCGATTGCCACTCCCTCGCTCCTTACGCGAGCACGCCGGTAGAAGAGGAAGAGGAAGTTGAAGCAGTCGAGGAACAGAAGGTCGTGTTCCCTGACGTCGCTTTCGAATTCGACAAGAGTTCACTGAACGCGCTTGGGAAGGCTCGTGTTCGTCAAGTGAGCCAAATGCTCTCGTCGATGCCATCAGTGAACGTCGTCGTTGAAGGGCATGCTGATATCGTCGGAACGGACGAATACAATCAGAAGCTTGGAATGCGGCGCGCTGAGGCCGTGGTCAAGGAACTGAGCGATCTCGGAGTCGACAAGGCTCGCATGTCTCCCGTGAGTCACGGCGAAGGCCGTCCGATCTTTACGGAAGATGCTGACTGGGCCCGCGCTGCTAACCGCCGCGTTCAATTCTCGGTTCAAGGAGCAACTCCTGTGACCCCGGAACCGGCTGCTGCAGCGGAAGCGACCGATGCCATGCCGGAAGCGAAGAGCTAATCGAAACGCTCTTCGTTCAAGAAGCCTCGCAGCAATGCGGGGCTTTTTTTTTGTCCTCGTGATGACGAATCCAATTCAACTTGGCGCCTGCCCCGGATGACAAGAACGGTGAAGCGCTTTTTTGTGAGGGGTGCCGCGATGGTGACTAGGCAGCGTGGATGGAAACGCGTGTCTCGGAGCTCGCGGGCGAATGCGCTCGCTTTGATCGCGATGTGTGGTTGTTGTCTCAGCCCTCGCTCGGCGACGGCTGAAGTGCTGCCCCGCCTCTACGAGGCCGGAACGTTTCACGGGGACGAGGTTTCTCTCGTCACGGGAGATCTCGTCATCGGTCTCTACCGGAAGGAGCAAGCCTTCGAACTCCGGGAGGTCGTCGTTACGATAACTCCGGTCCGCGACGAAATTGTCGACAGCGAGGAGGAGCGGACGGGGAAGCGTCTCGATGTGCCAGATGCAGAGAATGCGCTTCTGCTCCTCCCCAAGTCTATCGGGCTCTCCGCTGGTCCAGTCGCTGGGGTCGCTCCGAATAGTGAGGAGATCTCGATCGGCGGGACAATAGAGGTGAGCAACGACCGTCGGCTCTTGGTGACCGGTCGCGCCGCCATAGAGGAAGGGCTTGAGCTCAGCGATGTCTCGTTATGGCTGGCATGTGAGGGGAGCAACTCCGTGGAGAGTTATCTCGAGCTTCTCAAATTCGAGACGCTCGACTCGAGCGG
>JADYYL010000145.1 GCA_020853655.1 Deltaproteobacteria bacterium | reverse complement strand
TTTTCTGCGATCTCGCGAGAACAAACGGTTCCTGGCTCAATGGCGTTCAGGTCCATCCCGATCACCTGCGGCTGCTCCGCGACGCGGACATTGTCCAAGTCGGCGACATTCGACTGCACGTCCAACTCCCCCGAGCTGGCGAGGTCGCCTCGTCACTCCTTATCTTTTCTGGCGAGCGATTCGAAGACGAGTTCATTTTCACTGACGACCAGACGCAGTGCATTGTTGGCGGTCCAGATTCTCACGTTTCGCCTGGCGGCGATGACAGCGGCGAGGACATGAGCTTCGCGGTGTCGAGAGAGAATGGCCGCCTCGATTTAAATACCGGAGATGGAGAGCGAGTGTCCGTGAACGGCATGGTCGTTCAAGGCGTCACCGCGTTGGTGGACCGCGACGAGATCGTGGTCGGACATCTTCGAATCGTCGTCAATGACATCGCGAGCGCTCGCCCCGCAGTGCGTGCGGCGGATTTGATCGCCTCCGAGGTCGCCCCGCGTGCCTCCGGTCTCATGACTCGTCCGAAAGGGGATGACGCATGGGAATCAGAAGCCGCCCGGCGCAAGTTTACCAGTGGACGTCGTTTCGTCTTCGGCCAGGAGCCAGAAGCTGGCGACTTACTCGACGAGAATGCGACGGTCATGGCGCGTCTTCCGAGTGGTATCTCTGGCGGTGGTGTGGAGATGAGCATTTCCCAGCGGCTGCCCACAGCGGGCGGGCCGGAAGAGGATCCCGCGACCGTTCAATTTGGGCGCGTCATGATGGCTCTTGGCCTCGTTCTCGTGATCTTGCTTCTCGGATTGCTTGGATTCGTCTTAATGGTCGCCACTTAACGTTCGCCAAAGGATCTTTCGCAAAGTGCAATTTGTCGAGCGTGAAATTGGCGGCGTCCCAATCCTGCAAGTGGATGCTTGGCACGAGCGCGGACTCGTCCACGGGTTCTTCGGCCGTGAACTCGATATCGCAAAGAGCCGCGATAGTTGGAACTCCGTGATGGAGGGGCAAACTCTGCTCCTGCTCACTCAGCATCATTCGAAAACGATCATCCATTTCCGCACCCCTGGGTCTCCTCCGGATTGGGCGGCGCTCGAGTCGGAACCACTTGCCGGTGACGCCTGGATCATTGATCCAAAAGAGGAATTCCTGGCGGATGTGTGCGTTGGCGTGAAGACCGCTGACTGCCTTCCCATCCTAATATCGAACCCACGCAACTCTGTTGTCGCTGCGATTCATTGCGGCTGGCGTGGCGCGGAAGCGGGGCTCTTCTTGGATACGCTCGTTCTCCTTGGTCGAATGGGCGTTCCACCAAAAGCGATCGAGGTGGCGATTGGGCCCGGTGCTCAGAGTTGCTGCTACGAGATCCGTGATGACGTGAAAGCACCGCTCGATCGAGCGATGTCGTTGGTCGAATCTTTCCCAGGTCCAGATTCAAAGCCGGCGGTGCAGTCCCGTGACGGAAAGTATTTCGCAAGTCTGAAAGATCTCCTCCTCGCGCAGGCCTATTTTTTCGGTATTCGAAGGGAACATATTGTCGCATCTGAGATCTGCACGATCTGCGATGGCCGCTACTTCTCGCACCGACGTGATAAGGAAGCTGCTGGGCGTCAGGTCTCGTTCATCGGCGGACTCCCCAATACGTGACGTGCTCGCATTGAACACGTCTCGTCTCACCAGCGCTCTGTAATCCTGCTGCGTATTTCTCGTCTCACGGAGCACTGAGGGAAAGCGGCGTTCGCCTTGGTCTCGCTCGGAAAGAGATCCTGCTAAGTCACCAACGATCCACCACTTTTTCTCGAGCCCGTGACGTGGCGGAATTTCATTCGATCTGAACGAACGAGTCGAAAAAATAATCTTTCAATATCGTCGCGTGCTTACGAGTTGCGCGAAATTTTTCAATAAAATTCAGCGATCCGCGCGTGATACACTCGTCAGAGTATTACGCTTTCGTTCAACGTCTCAGAATGCTTGGAGGGCTGTAATCGATGGAAAGAGCTGACGAGGAATTGCTCCTCAACCTGTCAGAACACGACACCCACCTGAAAAAGCTTTACGACCGCCACATGAAGCTCGAACGTGAAGTGACGCGGTACACCCAATACGCAAGTTATTCTCCGTTCGCTGCGCTCCGCGCGAGTGAACTCAAACGTGAGAAGCTCCGTGACATGGATCACATCATGGAATGCCTTCGCCGGCACCGCACTGATGAGGCTCGTCCTCCGGAGTAGGAGGTTGTGCTGATCGTCGATCACTAGTTGCCACGAGGACCAGGAACGATTGTCACTATCGACAACCGTTCCTGGTTTACTCGTTATCGAAGCGGGTCCTGGGCCGGATTGGCCTGACGTGTGCTCGAGGTCGCGGGACGTTTTCTCTTTTTCCCCGCGCGGCCAGACTCTCGTTTTGCACACTGGGACTCTTTAATCAGGTTGCGCCTCGATTCGAGTCGCTTCAGGGTGACTCCGCCGCCTGCATCCCCGCCACATTGTAGTCGCTCTGAGTTACAGACGCTGAGCCTCTCTGAACGCCGAGGCGAGTGTCGGATGTCGTTGGGATCGAAGGGATCTCGAAAGAGCCAATGAACGGGTTGTTCTCCTCCTGCCCCAAACTCAAACAGAAGGCTCCGCTGACCTGTCGCTGCATTGAAGGCGCTCCAGCGGTGCACGCTCGGTGCCGAGCATCGGACTTGTGCGACGGCCCTCCCGCCGCCGTGGACACCCTCCTTGAGAAGTGCGATAAATCCCCCAAATTCTGGTCGGTATTGCGAGCAGCAGGGATACAATGAGCACTTCTACAGCGCAGGTTGGGGTTATCGTCGGGGTCATCGGTGCGACCGGAGCGATCGGACGTGAGATCGTCCAGATTCTCGAGGAGCGGCAATTTCCAATTTCCCGCCTCCGACTCTTCGCGAGCGAGAAGTCGCTTGGGGACTTACTGGAGTATCGAGGGAAGGAGATCACCGTCGACGTATTCCATCCCAGCCAGATCGAGGAATGTCAGTTTCTCTTTTTCGCGGCGGGAGAAGCGATCAGTCGCGAACATGCGCCGGTGGCGGCACACCGGGGCGCGATGGTGATCGACTGCAGTTCCGCCTTTCGGGAGGATTCGCGCGTTCCGCTCGTGGTCCCTGAAGTGAATGGGAAGGCGCTGCGCGATGTTCTGGAAGCCCGGCAGGGGAAGGGCATCATTGTCTCGAGCCCATCGAGCGCAGTAATTCCGTTAGTCATCGCCCTCAATCCACTCC
>JADYYL010000144.1 GCA_020853655.1 Deltaproteobacteria bacterium | reverse complement strand
CGGAGGAAGTCTGTCTCTGTCTTTTCGGTGTTTTCTGCGAGAGCGTTGTCCTCGCTCTCCTCTCAGACTTTCTCCCGTGAGGAGTTGATTCTCGCTTCGGGTGCGCGTCTCACTAGGCCGCGCGATGTGGTTTGTTCTTGTTAGAGCTGCCGAACATGAGGCGTTTCGCGACCGACAGGAGATCGCCTGCGGCGCTCTCTAATTGGTCAGACGAGAAAGCCGTTCCCCAAGAATGCGGAGGCCAAGAAGTGTCAGCTCAGGAACGATCCGGTCGATCACGGTCGTTGCGGATGCCACAAGTGGAGCAAGACCACCCGTCCCGATGACAGGAACGTCAGCACCAAGCTCTTGTCGAAATCGCCCAATCAATCCCTCGGTGAGACCCGCGTAGCCCAGCACGATTCCCGACAACATCGAATCACGAGTGTTCTTCCCGATAGCGCGCGCAGGTTTCTCCAGTGTGGTTCGTTGCAGAAGTGCGGCGCGTGAGGAGAGGGCATCTGAAGCGATCACCAACCCCGGTGAGATCGCGCCTCCTTCGTAAGCACCATCTGCAGCGACAACGTCAAAGGTTGTCGCTGTTCCAAAATCGACGACGATCAGAGGAGGGGTCTGAATCGAACATGCTCCAACAGTGTTCGCGATTCGATCGACGCCGACGGAACCAGGGAAGTCACATCGCAACGTGACGCCATGTTCAGACTCCGCCGTCACGATAATAACTGGGCAGGTGAAGTAGGCGCGGCAACAGAGTGAAAAGACGCTGGTGAGGGGCGGAACGACGCTGCCAAGCACGACACGCTTGATGAGTCGCGCATTCACACCCTTCGCCGCGAGGACCGATATAACTTCGAGGCCATACTCGTCCTCTGTTCGTGAAGAGTTGCTTTGAAGTCGGAAAGTGGCGAGACGGCGCTCGCCATCGAACACAGCCCCAACGACGTTCGTGTTTCCGATATCGAGAATCAGTTCCACGCGCTCTCCACGACTTGTGATGTCATGTTCACTGGTGACGAGTGTGCGCTTGGCACCGTCCCGTCGCGGGGTGGCGGTGCTTCACCACTACGGACACAGGACGATCTTTCCGAACTGCTTTCCCTCTTCGAGTAGCCGATAGGCACTCTTCCCATCTTTGAGCGCGATCGTTTGATCGACAATCGGCTTCATGTTCTGAGATTTCACGAATGCGATCATGTCGGCAAAATCCTTTGCGCCACCCATCGTTGAGCCAAGGAGCGTGAGCTGCTTGGTGAACATCAATCGATTGTCGAACGTAACGTTCGGGCCACTCGTATTTCCGACAGTCACTATCCGCCCTCCACGACAAGCACTGTTGAGCGATTGCGCGAACGTGTGGGCTCCGACGTTGTCGATCACGACCTCGACGCCACGTCCTCCCGTCATCCGTCGAACTTCTCGGCTCCAGTCTGGCGTTTCGCGATAGTTAATGACCGATTTTGCACCGAGAGCCGTTGCTCGTTCCGCTTTGTCCGCGGAGCTCGTGAGCGCGATGACTTCAGCGCCAAGCGCCTTCGCGAGCTGGATCGAAAAGCTGTTCACTCCACCGCCTGCGCCAATCACGAGGACGGTCTCGCCCGCTTGTAATTTGGCCCGATGCCGGAGCATTCGCCAGGAGGTCAGGCCGACGAGGAGGAGAGCAGAGGCCTCGACGAAACTGAACCCGTCGATGAGTGGGTGCACATTCTTTGCGGGAACCGCCACGAAGCTCGCAAATCCGCCTCGCATTCCTTCGCCGAAGAGTTTGTAGCCTGGGCTCAAACTGTCTTCGCCGCGCGCGGTATACTCGTCATCAACCGTGACGACGCCAGGATTGACGATCACTTCGGCGCCTTCTTTGAGGCCCGTGACACCAGGGCCCACTGCATGGATCTCTCCGGCGATGTCTGCGCCGCCGATATGAGGCATGGGCAGATTCAGACCGGGCCAGCCCCGAAGGACCCATAGGTCGAGGTGGTTCAGCGAGCATGCGCGAACTCGTATGATCACCTCCCCGGGTCCGGGAGTCGGATCATCGACATCGCCGTAGGTGAGATTATCGAGACCGCCGTGATGGTAGAAATGCAAGGCCTTCAATGCGAAATCCCCTGTAAACACTGCGTTTGTGTGAGTGGATCGGATACCATAGGAGGGGTCGAAACACTACCAAATGCGTTCGTTGTGCGATTCAGAACCCACTCAATCGTTTGACCAGGAGATCATCGCTTTGTTAGGCTCCCCGCTCCAGCGATGCCGCCTTAGCTCAGCTGGTAGAGCAACGGTTTTGTAAACCGTAGGTCGTCGGTTCGAGTCCGACAGGCGGCTTTCTCCTGCATCCGCTCTTGCTTTCGTCGGGCGTGAGAGCACACGCGGTGACGTGCACGCTCTCGGGGAACTCAGAACAAGTCCCCATCGGGAGGACGTCTTCAGTAGCTCCAGTCTTGCGTTCGAATGTCTGTGCAGGGTTCTCGCAACCCTGCGAGGTGTGAGGGGACGTCATGATGATGATGCCGAGGAAGGCGCTCATGTCGCGCATTGTGTCACTGGAGCGGAGACCATGACTCCATCCGCATGCCCGCTGTGCGGCACTCTCGCTGCCACCAACCTCCGGGAAGTATCAGACCACGACACGGGTGAAACGTTTTTGATCGTGCGCTGCACGAACTGTGATCACCAGTTTCTCAGCCCAGCTCCCCGAGTTGAAGAGCTCGAGCGTTATTATCAATCAGAGTTAACGGGAGGCGCGATGCGCCGGCCTCCCTCTGACTTCGTTCGTGGGCTCCAGAGGATCGGTCTGCGGCGCGAGACCGCGCTCTTGCGAACTCTCGTTCAACCTCACGGCGGAATCGTCGATTTGGGCGCGGGTGATGGCGCGCTCGTCCAGATGCTTGCGGAAAGCGGCTATCGTGCCGGTGCTTGCGATTTCTATCCGCAAGAGCAGTGGCCTGGAGGATCACTTCCATATGCCCAAGTTGACCTTCACGGGGGACGACTCACAGTCGCGGACATCCACCGACCACTCGGCGGGGCGCCTGCCGCCGTCATTCTGCGACATGTGTTGGAGCACCTCCACGAACCCCAGAAGGTGCTGTCGACGATCGCAGAGTCCGGTGCGCGATTCATTCAGATCACCGTCCCGAACGCCGCTTCGCCGATGGCCCGATGGTTCGGATCGAATTGGTACTATTGGGATCCGCCAAGACACCTGCAGTTCTTTACTCCTCAGACCCTTCGTGCCGCGTGCGAGAGTTCCGGGTTTCGCCTGCGAGCGAGTGGCACAGCCGGCCTCGATGAAGTCGTCACCTCGCTCCATAGG
>JADYYL010000143.1 GCA_020853655.1 Deltaproteobacteria bacterium | reverse complement strand
GTCGAAATCGGACTGAGCACTTCACTACTTTGCTTATAGAGCGAGTTGCTTATGCCCAGGGTAACGGCAGAGATCAATGCGAAGACTATTCCGGAAGCGTGAGAATTCATTGCGAGCTCTGCTCCTTGTGGCTGAGAGAACGGCTTCCGAAACTCGGGGCTACGGTCACGCGGTTTCGAATCGCCCTTCTTCCTTCTTCATCTGTTCTCGAACTCGCGGAGAGACTTCCCGCCGCACCTTTGCCACCTCGGCGACTAATCGACCAACATCCGAATCAGCTCTTGGCAGAATCACCGCGCAGGCGCGGACCGTCTTCCGCTTCAGTCGAAGTGTCACAATCCAAGCGGGCTCCGAGTAGTCAGCGCTCTCGCGAATGTGAAACTCATCACGGACGTCAGTTGCTGGCTCGAGGTTCCAGCTGAAAAGAGAGTCGAGACACTGCGGAGCCGGCAGCACTCCTCGAAGACTTTCCCGTATCGGGTCGAACGCGGGCGACAAGATCTGCGCGTATCCCTTTTCGTGGAAGACCGCGAGGTAGGCGGACTTCAGGACCGAAGGCTGAATATCTCGAAACGGAAAGCGCTCTGCGGCGGAAGACGCGCCACGAGGTGATGGTCTATTCAGCGCCCGCAAAGTTTCGACGAGTCGTGAGTCCGCGTTCGAGCCGAGATGATTGTTGCACGCGCGGCAGGTCAGAGTGCCCGTCACCCCTCCGAGACTTTCCGGAACGATGTGTTCGAGCGTGAGGTTCCCCGAGTCGAGCGCGGAACGGGAAAACGCAGAGAAGCAGATCGGACACTCGATCCGCGAGGCAGAGCTGCCTCTCACCCGCCCAAGGTCTTGAAGGAGTCGATTGAAAAGGTTGAGTTTGAACTCACGGACGGTCAAGTTGGCTCACTTCCCAATTGAAGAATGCGCTGATACCCGCACGCCTATAAAGCGTCGCACCGGCCAAGCGCTTCAACGCTCCCCGTGCGGACGACTTCATTGCTACCCCGATGGCGCACGCATTTGCAATTGATGTAGCACTTGAGAAGCGCTCTCATATAACGTTAACTTCGGCGACCAGCCGCAATACCCCATACCGGTAATACTCTCACTATTGGTTGTAGGCGCTATGAAGGTCACAACGAAAGGTCGGGTCACCATTCCACTCGAAATTCGGCAGAAACTTGGGATCACCTCTGATTCCGAGGTCGACTTCGTGCACGAGAAGGGCCGCGCTTTCTTGGTGAAAAGAAAGGAATCTAAGAGATCCGCAGCCCGGTGCCGGTCCCTTCGCGGGAGAGCGGATTATCCGCTCTCCACTGACGAGATCCTCGCCTTGACTCGAAAGTGATTCTATCGATTCGATCGCGAGCGGGTGTCTTCGAGGAACGAAGCCTCGCACCTCGTGCAATCGCCACCGCAAACCCGCTCAGCACGCCCCCAAGGTGCGCTGACGACGCAACGACGAAGTTCTCATCGCTCACGAACAGCGTTAACCCCGTCACTGATTCGTACAACGTTTTGCAGATGACACCCGCAAGCAAGAGCAGAAACAGTGCACGGGATCTTCGATCTCCCGCCGCATTCGATTGGACCATCCCGGAAACGACGACTGCGGTGAACACGGCGACACAGATTCCGGAAAGTCCGCGATACAACTCGAACTCTGGGTTGAGCAGGAAGACGGTCGCACTGACGACGACCGAGGAAATGAGAATGACTTCGAGCAGCGGCACTCTGGTGTCGCGGCCTGGAAGGAGCCACGCCGGTATCAAGCAGAGTATAAGGAGCGTGACGCCGTCGTAGAGCGCATGCTCCGTCGACCAATGCACGAGATGGCCAGTGAACACGCGCCAGATCTCTCCAGCGAGTATCGCCTGCCGATCATATTCGAGGATCGGGGCGACCGGGGGAAGGATAACACACACGACGAAGAGAAAGGCCGCAGCCCAAGTGAGCTCTGCGACCCTTCGAAGGTGACGGGCCCCAAGGGCCCGCCACCGCAGTGATTGCAAAAGTTCGCTCACTGTTTCGAACGCTCCTTTCGTTGCACGATAAACACCAATCCCATGACAAGCGTTACGAAGACGAAGATTGGGTCGATAGCTCCTCCTCCGCGTCCCGACGTCACATGCGGCGCCTTTCCACCGGAGAACATCGGGGAAGCCGCATCTTGGCGATAGCTCTGCATCGGTTGAGCCATCCGTTGCGAACGGGCAGCGCTCTCGACCGCCATGCGCTCCTGATTCCGGCGCTGAATTCCTCGCGCTAAGAAGCTACTGTCCGATGCAACCACCATGGCAGTCTGGTCGGTCACAATCTGATAGTTGACGCCGAGGCTCTCGATCGCCTTGTCCCCTTCCTCTTGCGAGGCTTCACCGAGCTGGAGCTTCTCCTCAATCATCTCAATCTGTTCCAGTGCCCAGATCCGTTCGAGCTCCGGGTGCGCAAGCGAGACCTCTGGGAAGTCGAAGGAGGTCTTGTACTCCTTATCTTCTCCGCTGAGACTCGCGTTCAACTTGATCGTCGCGCGGCCGGCACTATGGTAACGCCCCATGAGGATCAACTGCTGCCCGCGATAGATCTTCCGAAACGACTGATTGCTCACGTCCGAGATCTTGACGCCGTCGATCTTCAGCTCTGCATCGTGCAGCGCTTCCGATCGAATCTTCCCCTTCGCGAGCAGAAGTTGACCGACGATGTCATCGCCGTTGGACACCGCGGAGTAGAAGCCTCCACTTGCCTCCGTGACAGTCTTCATGAGCGGCCAGTTCGCGCTGTTGCCCATAAGGAAGCCGAAGATCCGCACGTCAACTTTCCCAGCGAGCTTCTTAAACTCTTGAGGATCGATGATACCGGTGTTGGCCACACCGTCCGTGACGAGCAGGACCGTGCTAACGCGATCGGCATCCAGACCATCCAGCCCTTGCTCCAGGCCAGCATAGATATTGGTGCCGTTGGTGGGCTGCAGGTTCTGAACGTTGGCGGCAAACTTCTCGATGTTCTCTGGTGTTGCGTTCTTCCAGCCGCCCGTGATCTCAGCAGCCGTGTCGCTGAATGTAATGATCCGGAATCGATCTTCCGGACGCATCTGTTTCAGAGTTCGCGTTACACCATTCGCCAGGGTGGCAATTTTGCCTGCCATACTCCCGGAGACATCAAGCACCAGCGAGTAATCTGCGCCTGCGGTTAACGGCTTGAGGTCGATTCCCGGGGTGACGATCGCCATGAACACACCTGGGGTGTTCGCGTCCGTGCGATAGGCCATGACATCAACCCGCCCCGGAAGGTCCTTCTCGAGTCGGTAATAGACGACGAGATCCTTCCCGAGCGACTTGCCAGCATCGTCGACCCGAACCCGAACGTGACCTGGAGCCACCGTCTCCGTGCGCGTGGCACTTTCGAGCCCGGGGAGTCGCACCTCGGCTATCGGGTAACCAACTCGCAGTTCGACATCCGCGCTGAAGCTCTGCTCGACGGCCTGGTTCTCCGTCCAGAACGAGGCTGCTAACTCATCAGTTCCCCCTGATTCGAGCGGATACACATAGCGCCCGACCTCGGTGTC
>JADYYL010000142.1 GCA_020853655.1 Deltaproteobacteria bacterium | reverse complement strand
TTGAGGTCGGCGCCTGTTGTTCCTCCGACGTTCCGCGGTAGAGCATCGGCGGGTAGAGGAGAAGGTCCGCACTTTGAACTGCCGTCTCGTCGACTAACGCGGTGAGAGGTATCGAGGACACCGTTCGATGTTGCGTTGCGACTTCGACGACTCGATCTTGGAGCACTTCCCCGATCTGCGTCGCGATGTAACCGGAACGCACGAGGAGCTCGTTCAATCGTCGGAATCCTTCAGCCGGGACGAGAGCGAGGTACCGTCCCGGAGACTCTTGAAAGAGAACGTGATCGAACGGCGCGCCGGGGCGATACAGCGGGACGTTGTCGATGTGCAAGCGCAATCCATGTCGGCGTCGGGTGGCGAACTGCATTAAGGCGTGACACAGCCCCCCGGGGCCGACCGGCTGTATATCGCGGAACATCTCGCGGACACGCAAGTTCGCGACGATGTAGCTCAGCTGCGAGCTCCGAAATGGATCATCGGGAATCAGACGAGCATGCCCGCGACTGTCCGCTGCGCATACCGTCTCCTCTCCGAGATACACGAAAAGGTCATTCCCTGTTGGTGCGTTCACGGTCGGAATCGAATCCCGGTCGACGAGCCCAGCCAGCCCACACCAAACGACCGCGTCATTCTCGTAACGAGCATGGAAATAAATTTGCTCGTCAGCAAGAGTCGAGCCCAGCATCCGGGCCGCACGCGATGAACCACGTAAAGCTTCGTGGAGGCGTCGAGTTGTCGTCGCGCTTTCCGCGCTCCCGGATCGCGAGAAATAACTCATCGTATGTGGACGGGCACCGAGCACGGCCATCTCGCGAGATGCGAGCGAGGCGCTCGCAACGACACCTTCGGAGTATGCGAGACGTCCCTCCCGAGCCCCGGACGCCACCGAGAGGACAACCGCTTCGCCGAAGCCGATGTCAACGGCACCGGTGCGACCAAAGCTCTCCTGAACCACGCTCGGAGCACTTCGGAAAACCGAGCGAAGAAAGATCTGAGCTTCTCGTGCGGAGCAATCGCCCGCCCAGCTCCGTAACAACATCTCAACCTCGAGCCGGTTCGGTTGACGACCGAACTGACCGAGGAGACGTTTCCAGTCTGGGGTCTCGATACCGGCGTTCCGAGCTTCCTCTTCGGTCACCGGAACGTTCTTAGATTGCGAGTAGGTCGGAGATGTCACGGTGTTCTTCTGAGGCCGTATAACATTTATGATTGTATTCGGTCGGACCATCCCGAGGATGATCGACGACCGCGAAGTTCTCGTCTGCATCTGGAGGGCGAGAACTTTCTCGCCAGCTCTATCGCCCTCTGGGCGCCGAAGAGCGGTTTCCAGACGGCTTGTTCCCTAAGAAAGGTTTCAACGTGTCTCCCCTTCTCAGCTCCTCGTTCGCGTTTCCGCGACTATCGACATCGTCTCATCGGCAGCGTCGTTCGATTCAAAGACCGCACGTTTTGTTGCGGCTGTCGAATGGTGCAAACCGCTCCTACGATCCTGTCTTGCACGAGAGCGGATCTCCCCGATACTCTATACTTTAATGGTCGTGTTTATGAAGAATCATTTTGTACACCGCATTGGGAGAGACATGTTCGAGTCGTCAGGGTTGGACTCCGGAGGCACGGAGAATGAGCAAGGGGCTACCCTTTTGGAATACGTGCTCCTCGCCGCACTCCTTGTCGTTGTCGTCGCGATTGCGGTCCTCGCCATCGGCGTGGAAGGTTCGATCATGTTCAGCAAAGCGGGCAGCGGCTTCCAGGGGAACGGATAGCGCAAAGAACGGAATATCCCCTCTCGAGGAGAGGACGAATTCCTTGATTCCCTATTTTCCTCTGCCGTTTCCCGCACCGCGACCGGCCAGCGACCGAGCCTCATCCTGTAGCTCTTTCGTAAACTGCTCGAGATTCCGCATTAAATTGCGCAACGACTGCTCAGAAACACTTCCGCCAACGAGCACGTCCCGCAGATCCCGTTCAAGCTCGACTAGCGAACTCTCGTTCAAAGACGAATACCCATTTCGAACGGAATTGCTAAAGCTTGCGAAAGCACCCTGCACATCCGCATACATCTGAGAGACATCGGCGTCGCTGAGGTACTGCCCCCAACTATCGATCTCATACTCGCGGAAAACATCGAGAAACGCGCCGACGTCTTTGCTCAGCGAGGCAGTATCGAGCGATATACCCTGTGCCACGCTATCGGCAGAACGCCCCAAATCGGCCGTCAGCTCTTCAGCGGCGGCCGCAAGCTCGCTCGCGCTAATGGTCCTATTGTTTGCCGCAGCAGCACGCTTGGACTGAGCGTCTACTTCACCAAAGCGGATCGTCTCCGAACTCACCCACCGCGGGGCAATCAGCGCCACAAGACCCACAAGTATCCACGATCCTATGCGCATGACTCACTCTCCGAGTTCGTTGATCTCACTGGTTGCCCCCACCGCTGACAAACGGCCGGAATCGAGGCATCCGGCGAATTCCTTGAATCTCCGGGCCATATAACCTAAGTTATGCGATTCTGCGCGGAGATGATACCGGAGCCAAAACCGGCAAACGAAGGACGATTTCACTTTCTTATGATGTATTCGAGCGAGGACATCCGGAAGGCGATCGAGGAAGGAACCCTCGTTATTTCGCCATTTGGCGCGAACACCATCCGACCGTCAGGACTCACGTTGCACCTCGGGGCGAACCTCCTTCGACCTCTGCCAGGGAAGACCGTGGATGTCCGAAATAAGATTATCCCCGATTATTCCGAGATCACGATTACGGACGATAGCCCGCATGTGCTTGGCCCGAATGAGTTCGTGCTTGGGCACACCTACGAAGCCGTTACCGTTGGCGACAGCCTCGGATTTTTCATTGAGGGACGAAGCACACTCGCGCGCGTCGGGCTCACGATTGTTCAGACGGCCATGCTCGTGTACCCGGGCCATCGAAATCGAACGATCACGCTCGAACTTGCGAATCATGGACCGAACCCGATTCTCCTCTACCCCAAGATGAAGATCGCGCGAGCTGCTATCTTTGAGCTCAAGACCCCCTCGAAAGTCTCTTACGACGACACGGGGAAGTATCGGCAACAGGTGTCCGTCGGCCGACCAGTCTTTGAAAACGAGTTTCTAACCGAAGACGAGAAAGTGTGAAGGATGAGGGAGTTGTGAATATGGCTACGCTCGGTTTCTCGCGCGGCAATGCGCTAGCAAAGAAGATTTTCGTTATCGCTGTTGGAATACTGCCCCTCGCAGCGACCGGTTGCTTCGCCACTGCGGAGAAGAAGCCGGCGAAAGGGCGGTGCACGGTCAACGCGGAGTGCCCATCGGGTGATCGCTGCGAGGGAACCTTCTGCGAAGACATCTATCACCCCCGCAGCACGATTAAGAATTACTAGCACCGCGACACATAGCGCTTTTCGACGCTCAAGGGTTGCGGCCATCTCCTCGGTCTTCTCAACTTGAGCTTCGTCTTCGCAGGCACGTTTGAATGCTGATGACCCGCTTTCTGCTGGACGTATATTGAAACGCAAAGCACTCATCGTAATCGCGGTTCTGCTCTTCGCGGGATTTCTCTGCCGGGACCTTATCGGTCAGAAACTCTCTGAGATCTCCGTCGAGAACGCAGCCCGGAGGCAGATCAATTACATTTGCATGGCGATCAAAGAGCGAATGACGACCGCCGACGATGTCTGCTCGCATCCGCTTCCGGAAATCGACGCATTGCAGTTCCATTTCCAGCGCATTCGCGAGAGCGATGGCGAGTGGTTTCGGAGTCATGGATGGAAATACTATCCAACCGTCCGTTGCGGCAGCGGCCAACCGATCTATGATTTCATGGACCGTTCGTTCGTGTGCGACGGCACGGAATCGACGGAAGTCCCCTCGCCAACCCCGTTCCCGACACCGACCCCCACGCCAGCTCCGTTGACCGGCAGCTTGCTCAAGTGGGACCTTCCCGAGTGGATCGAAACCGCCCGTGCACAGACCCCTCCCACACCCGCGACAGGCAATGAGCTGAAGTCCAAGCGAGAACGCGTCTCACTCGACTACTCGCAGGTGCAGTCCTCAGGGGACCGCGTTTCTTTTGGCCACTCCGTCATTCTCTCCCCGGTCGCTTCGCTTCCGGCATTCGTTTCGTTCGTGAATTCAAGCGACGTCCCGATCACGCGGGTTCGCGCACTCCTGCTGCTCGACGGGGAACTCCTCGCAGCGCCACTGCGCTACCACACCCAGGCCCAAGCATTTCGGGGGCGGTTCCCCACACCCCAGAAGGCCGGCAGTTATCGCTTCCAGATCACATTGCGCAGCGGTCGGTCGATCGTCACCGAACCTTTCGCTCTCCACCTCGAGTGCCGCTCGGAATTTGATCCGCCCCAAAACTCGACGTCCGCGGCATTAAAGGAAGCGCTCGATCTCCAGGCACAGTCCGAGCGGCTGCATTATGCACTCGATGCCGTCTCCCGAATGACGCGCGGAGGCCCATGAAACGGATAGCTTTATTCGCCATGTTGTTCGCAGTTGCGCTCCCTCGTGCAGTGTCCGCGGACGAGTTTTTCATTGAGAGCGAACTCATCGAGCTGCAAGGCGATGAGCGCGTGGAAAAGGCCTATGCGGTCCTGATGGATACATCCCAGGGGGCGGACGCGAAAAAGGGCTACAACATCGAACGCGAAGCTGCGGTTGAGGCCGTCGGCAGTGGGAAGTACCGAATCATTTTGTCGTTTCGACAAGAAGACGTCCTTCCGAAATCTCGGTACGTGGTGTTCGTTCGACTCTCTGGTGGTCGCATCCTTTCGAGTCCGACTCGGGAACTCGTTCCGGGTCAGCTTCAGGAAGTTCCGGGCACGGCCAAGTGTTCGGACGAAGCGCAGCTTCTTTCAACGAAGACGCTGAGCTCGATGAACGAAGCAGAACTTCAAAAGTTCATCAGCTCGAAAAAGAAAGAGGTCGAGGCGCGACAACAGGTCCTCAAGCGATTCCTCGACAAGAACCGGCTGCAGACACTCAACCAGCTCGAGACGCGGCTTGGGCTTTCTACTCGCCAGTCCCTGACGGGAGACGCGTCGGAAGATGAGCTTGTCTCTCGGGTCGGACTGATCGATTCGTTACTCAATCAATAGTTTGAACGCTGCGG
>JADYYL010000141.1 GCA_020853655.1 Deltaproteobacteria bacterium | reverse complement strand
GGCAAGAGAGCGGAGATATCCGAGTTGCGAAACCCAGCTTCCTTCAACTCCTCGACCGCGAGTTCCACCGCTCTCCGGTTCGCATAAATGCCGAGCACGACGATGTTCTCGTTCTTGTGATGTTTGTCTTGCATAAGCCCCATTCTGTTTTCTGCATTATTTGTCCGTGTGCCTCGGCAGGACTATCAACTGCGCTGGAGATCGCAGCCATGACTCGGGTCATCGGGGACTTCCGAGAGGGAGAGGGAGGGTGCGCCGCGTCACGTTGTGCTCGCGATGGGCAAAAAAAAAGCGCGGCCGAAGCCGCGCTTTCAGAAGAACGGAAGGTCCCGTTCTTACTTCTTGATGACGCATTCGACGCGTCGATTCTTGGCCCATGCAGCCTCGGTGTGGCCCGCATCAGCAGGGATCTCTTCGCCGAAAGATACCGTGCTCAGCTTTTCAGCTGGGATGCCCAAGCTTCGGAGATACTCCTTCGCAGATGACGCGCGGCGCTCTCCAAGGCTCATGTTGTACTCGTTCGTGCCCCGCTCATCGCAATGTCCTTCGAGCGATACATTCGTGTTCGGGTTCGACTTCAGGTACTCGGCATTCGCACGCAAGGTCTCCTTCGAATCCGTCGTCAGGTCTGAACGGTCGTAGTTGAAGTAGATCGGTCGGAGCGGTCCCGTGCTCTTTCCGCCAAGTTCGTCGGCTTCAGAAGACGAGTCACGGCTTCCACGCGCAGACGAGTCCAGGTCGAAGCGGTAGAACACCATAAACAACGCATGGTGGTTGATTTCCGCATCGTGGTCTTCCGCGACGACAACGTTGTAGTCCGCGCGAACCGCGAAGTCAGGGTTAAACCAGTAGGACACGCCAAGGCCCGGACCACCGAACGCTGACCAGTTGTCGCTCTCACGGATCTTACCGAAGAACGAGATCCCAGCGACGGCAGACAGGTAGGGGTCCCAAACGTCAGTGCGGTTACCCGTATCCGTCAGGTGATAAAGAAGCCCGACGTTATTCTTCAGCAGCCAATTTTCTCCGGGCGAGTTGTAACCTTGGTAGGTTCCTTCCCGAGAGTGTGGTGCGTTGTACTCATTCCCTTCGAGGAATGGTGAGCCACCGAATCCAACTTCAACGGTGAACTGATCGTCGAGATCGTAGCCGACCCGACCTTCGTACAGCTGACCAGACTTGTTCGCCTCGTCTGCCTCGAAGAAAATCCCTCCGGCGCCAAGCCAGTAGGTCCATGGTGAGCGATCTTCGGCGCCAGCGGAGCTTGTCATGGCGAGCAGGCCGAAGAGAACACTCGCTGCAACTCTGCCGAATGATCTCATGTTTCCCTCTCTTTCTTTGTCGATTGTTATCCTATCTCAGGTCTCGCGACCTTTTGTTTCACATCGAAGCACATCAACCGCATGACTGTCATCATGCGCGCCCTGATATTGCGAACATAAAGTGAATTTTCTGAATTGGCGGGGCCTCCACGCAGGGAATTCGGTTAGGCCCGGTGGTGTCGGACCTTCCGCGTTTGATCTCCCGCTTGTTCGAAATAATCCTCCCCGGCGGCGGTTCACTCCTCTTCGAAGTTCTTGATGGCGGTCACGTTCCCCACGAGAGAGGAAGATTGGTGCCTTTACAAGCGCTGGTCGATGACGTCCCTGCGATGCAGTCCAGAGCGGGATGGCAGGGGAGGCGCGTCGATACTCAGCGACCGAGTACTCCATGCCGCGGGCACTCTCTCAGACATGGCACACGTGTTGCTTCTTTTCCCTTGAATTCCCTTCCGTCGGAGTGCGTTCGGCGGAGAAGTTGAAGGTACACGTGTATGCTGATGAGGCAGACCATGGAAATCGCATCCTCTACCCCCCGTGCTTCGGGGCCGCGCGCCGCCCAATCCGCTGAAACGACGGCGGAAAAAGATAAGAAGACAACTCCTCTCGATTCGGTCGGTGAAAGCAGCAACGACGAGTTCTCTGTTTTCATGAAGAAAGCTCTCGGTGGCGACGCAAAAACCGAGGTGAACGAGGAGGAACTATTTGCCGCCCTCGTCGAGCAGCGCCTGGAAAAAATCAGCCCTGAAGCAGCCGAAAGTTTCCGTAAGCACAAGGGGACGATGAGCTCTTCGATGGCGAAGGCCGACGGCTACCTGCCGATGGAGGATGTGGCGAAGGCGGCCCTCAAAGCGTGTGTCGAAGAAGGGGTCGTCGATCGGGCACAGGCCGATCAGGTCAATGGCGAGGCGTTTGCTGCCGCGCAGCTCGATAGCAACACGGAAGCACTTTTCGACGGTCGCGGCGGACCGGACGATCCGACCATTGCGAAGGCAGCCATGGAGACCGCGCTTCTCGGCGCAAAGGACATCTTCGCAAAGTTTGAGTCAGGGGAGCTGAGCCTGACACCACGTTCGCTCGATATCCCATCGAACTCGAAAGGGGGGAGTGGGGGTGCGTTGGGGGGAGCGGTGGCCGACATTACTCCAGGCAACTCCGACATGACGGGTGAGCAATCGGCGGTCGACGGTGCCGATGGATTTCTCTGGAAGCCGGAGAGCGAAAGCGACGGGAATCTCGTTGTGCTGCTTCCTTCTGAGTTGAATGGGCTCATCGAGAAAGTTGAAGTGCATAGCGGGATGCCATTCTCAGATGAGACCAAAGAAGCTGATGGCCGCTACGCGAATATCGGGAACGGCAATCGTCAGCACTATCGATTCGATCGAAATGGCGGAGAGTTTGGCGAAGAGGCGTTCGTCGTGGCTCATCGCACGAACGGAGAAATGATCTTCTGGAAAATTGATAGTCCCGCGGAACGCGTCGACTAACGATCTTTGACGGGTTCAGAGATCCGGCCGAGCATTAAGCGCCATGACGCCGTATTCAATGCTCGGCAAGAGTGAGGAAAGCTCCGCGTTGTTCTCGGAGCTTTCCGCTTGTGAGGTTACCTGCGGTAACCGCCGCGATCGTCTCGTCGGTCACGACCACGATTGCCGTGTCCACCGCCGTGACCCCCGCCGCGCCGTCGCTCGTCACCACCGCGGTCGTTGCCCCCATTGCCCCGGCGCGAATGTTGATGGCCGCCGTGCGTCTCCTCGCGCTTGAGCGACGTCGCGACCTCGATCGGCAACGGATGACCGTTATATTCGATCCCGTTGAGGTTCTCGAGCACCTTCTCAACTCGCTGCGAGTTGATATCGAAGAATCCATGCCGTTCGCGAATGACGAGATACTTAATGTCGTCTTCTCGAAGTTCCGCGAACTCATTCGCAAGCTCTCGAAACAGCTCCGCGGTCATTCCATGCTCGGAACCCTGTCCGACGAACATTCGAACGTCTCCTCGAGGCTCATGTCTCTGACGACCTTCTCCCTGTCGCGGCTGATCGTTGCGCCGATCGTTTCGGCCGTCACGCTGGCGCGGACCGCGGTCGTCTCCCTGCGGACGATTCCCGGGAGCATTTTCCGGGCGTTGGCCTTCTCGGGGCGGCTGCCGGTTCCCGCCGTCTCGGCGGTCACGGTTGTCGCCATCCCGCGGTGCACGCTCTTGAGCGCGGGGTCGCTGATCATCGCTAGCGCGAGCTTCTGCTCCACGAGCTTCGCCTCCTCGCGGCTCGCGCTCGTCGTCGCGTCGACCCGGCTTTGAACGTCGATCGTCACGATCTCCGTTTGGACGATCTCCGTCGCGCCGCTCCTTGCGCCGCCCTTGTCGTCCACCATTGTTGTCTTCGGCGGACTCCTCGGCTTGTGCCTCAAGCTCCTCGTCCAGACTCTTCGATTCGATCTTCACATGGTGCTGCACGAGATGGAGACAAAGCTTGGCGATCGTCTCTTCGAGTTCTTCAGGAGCACCTGATACGCCCATCTCTTCCAGCAGCTTTCGGGCGACGACACGATCGCCGTCGCTGAGTTCGAAGCGGCTCTGGCGGATCAACTCGTGAAGATGAACGAGACGAGCTTCGCCGAGTTCGTCTGCGGTTGGGAGGGGGAGTTTGTTCATGTCAACATTCAACAATTTTTTGAGGTAATGAAACGCCGTGAAATCACGTGGGCCGACGAGACTAATGGCACGTCCCGATCGACCAGCGCGACCCGTCCGGCCGGTGCGGTGCAAGTAAATCTCTGGAAGATCGTGAATGGCGAAGTTGATCACCATGTCGATCTGCTCGATGTCGATTCCGCGCGCAGCAACGTCGGTCGCGACGAGGAACCGGAGCTCTCGATTTCGAATCTTCTGCATCACTCGATTTCGCTGAGACTGCGAAAGGTCTGAGTTGATTCGCCGCGCGTCAAATCCACGACGTCGAAGGAGCACTTCGACCAAACTTGTGTCGGACTTGGTGTTACAGAAGATGATCGCGGAGTTGGGGCGCTGGGATTCGATGATGTCGCACAGCGCGTTCGGCTTCGCCGTGAGGTCGCTGCCGACTTCGCAGAAGAAGTGCTCGATCGACGGAAGGTCATTGTAGGTCGAGTCGACGGTGACGACTTCGTGTCGATCCAAGAACGCGTTCGCGAGCATGTCGACTCGCGGCGTTACCGTTGCGCTTGTAAAAATTCCCTGACGCTTGTCCGGAAGTCGCGAGAGGATCGTTCTGACATCCTGTAAGAATCCCGACGAGAGCATCTCGTCCGCTTCGTCCAAAACGAAGAACTTACACCCGTTGAGCTTCAGAGTGCGCTGACGGATGAGATCGAGGAGGCGACCCGGCGTTCCCACAACAATTCGGGGGTCTTGCTGCAGCAACTTCTCTTGTGACGAAAAGTCGGAGCCGCCGATGATGAGAACCGGGTGAAGAAGGTCTCCCACCAATGAACGCACGACGTTATTGACTTGGACGGCGAGTTCTCGCGTCGGAACGACGACGAGCACCTGGGTGACATTCCTCTCAGAGTCTTCGGCGGCGAGGATCTTGGTCAGTAATGGAATGGCATACGCCATCGTCTTCCCACTGCCGGTTCGCGATTGAACGACCAGGTCCTGCTGACCGAGCGCCTTAGGAATGGCGAGCCGCTGGACAGCCGTTGGGGTCGTAAAGCCGAGCCGGTCCAGCTCCGGAAGCAGGGGGTTTCCTGGAATCAGCTGATGAAATGTCACACTCGGCTCGGGAACATTCTCAGTCGGGGCACTC
>JADYYL010000140.1 GCA_020853655.1 Deltaproteobacteria bacterium | reverse complement strand
GAACTTTGTTGTCCCAGTGCTGCCTTCCGTATCTCCCTGTAGATACGGTGAATACTCGCCCTTGCCGTTACCGCATTGGGGCAATCCTGTACGGTGCGCGCACACCCTTGCCTTGTCCGATCGCTGAGGTCTGTTATCTTGTCCTTATTCTAATACGACAATCGCGAGTGTTCATGTCCACCTCTCTGCTTCGACCCCTCTTCACTGCGACCGACACCGACGCGCTCGGCGAGCGCCTGCGTTCGAGCCTGGCGAGGCGCATTCAGGAATCGCAGTCCGCGCATGGGGCCAGTTACACGCGCGAAGAGGTCGAGGACATATCAGAGGTCAGCACCGCCCTTTTTCCGAAGGGACTTGAGCTGAGTGATAAGGAGACAGAGGACTTCCGGGCACTGTGCAGCTTCTCGCAGGTGACCCTGAAGCCTGCCCGTGAGATTCGTTCGCATCGCAAATATATCGGGAAGGTGATCGTTGCGGTCAAACGCGCGACGTGGCCGTTCATCGCTTTTCACATGAAAGACACGATGCGAGGTGTTCAGGAGTTTCAGATCCGAACCGTGTTGGCGCTTGCCGAGAACTTAGTCGAGCGTCGAGAACTCAGAAAGCGAGCCGACGTCGATTAGATCGCCTGCCACTGGGTCGCCTGTCACTGGGTCGCTTGCAACGACGACCTGCACCGTTTGAACAGAGTGCACGTTGAGCCGGCAGACCGCTCGCGGCGTTTCCCGCCCATCGACACCCTAAGCGTCTAGAACGATCGAAGAAGCTGGAGGAGCGGCCCATCCCGCGTCACCTGGGCGAGCGCTTCTGACATGGACGTCGAGAGCACATCCGCTAATTCGGGTTCCTTCATCGAAGACTGCTGCAAGTGTGCATTCCCTCGGTAGAGGCCGGAGTAAATCAGCTTGTTCGCGGGATCGAACACGCGAATGAACACCCCCGCGGTCGCCTCTGCTTTCGTTTGAAAGCCTCTGGAGACGTTGACCTTCCACTCTCGAATCTCGACTCCGATGACGAGAGGGGCGGTGTCAGAAACCATGATCCCCTTTTTCTCCAGTACCGTCGTGAGCGCCGTGCGAACGTTTGGAACGATGTCCGACTCCGGCTGCACCAGGCTTCCTTCGTAGGCGGCAAGCTCTGTGCCGGGTCTCGTATCTTCGAACTGGTCGATGGAGACTGAGCCAGAGCCGTTTCCGTCGGGTTGGACTTCGATACGAGCGACGTTCACCGCCGGTGGCGCGATTCGTCCTCCGACGCCTGAACTTCTTCCTCCGCAGGCGGCAAACATCGGTACGCAGAGTGCGAGAAGCACAGCGGAGCCAATGCGGCGAGTCGTCAATCTGATCATGGGGACCTCCGAACTAAGAGTCGTTCTATTCATCCCCAGCCTTCGGGGACGGGAAAGTGTTCCGGGCAATCTCGGCGCGCAAGAGTGTGCCTGAGCGTCAACGGAACGGAGCTGAGCGGCGTCACGTGTCGATGTCTGGGTATATCAAGTCTCCTGTGTCGGCAAAAGGCATCGATTGATTCGATTTCTCTGCTCCGAGGTCGCGTGCGGCGCCAACGAACGAAGAGCCTCCTGCGCTTGAGCGCGGATGATCGCAGAGGTGTCAAACTCTGCTCTCGCGATCAGCGGATCAATGCCTGGGAGGAACGCCGTGTTGGCCGCCACGGCACAAGCATTTCGAACGAGCCCTTCGTATCCTGTTCTCTCCAGCGCCGTTCCCCGAAACCGAGACTTGAAATCCGCAGGGGAGGCGAGCTCTAAAATCGTTGAGAGGTCGAGATATGGACCTGCTCCGGCTTCCGCCGAGAACTCCGCAAGCGGGAGGAGTTCTGGCTGATCGTGATTGAACGGGCACACTTCCTGACAGACATCACACCCAAAGACCCAATCTCCAATCATCGCTTGCTCCGTCGCGCTGAGCGCTCCGCGCTTCTCGATCGTTAAATAGGAAATGCATCGGCGGGCATCGAGCTTTCCCGGTTCGGGAAACGCGTTCGTGGGGCAGGACGTCAGGCAGCGAAGACAGGATCCGCAGCCCGCACCGGGTTTCTCTCCACGGCGGAGCCACTTGGCAATCGACATGTCATGAGGGCTCGAGGAGAACTCGACATCCCAGACGACTTCCGCAATGAAATAGTATGAGCCGCCTCCGGCGCGAATGAGCAGCGTGTTCTTCCCAATGAATCCCAATCCCGAACCATTTGCGATCGTTCGTTCCAGAATCGGTACTGCGTCGGTGAACCCTCGCCATCGTATTGCTCTTCCCACGAATCGCTCGGCGGAGTGCACGAAAGAGCGGAGTCGGTCGCGCAGCACCGCGTGGTAATCACGCCCCCACGCGTAGCGGGCGACCCGCCCGAATCCCGTTGGTCGTTCTTGAGGCTCTATGGCTCGAGCGTAGGGAAAGAGGAGTGTGACGACGGATCGTGCCGCGGGAACGACACTGTCGAGAGTCGCAAAAATGCCAGGATCTCGCTGCATGTAACGCATTTCACCAGCGTGTCCGGCCTGTTGCCAAGAGGCGAGTTCCGTCACCGCCGGCGCGAGTGCGCGGTGTGCCTCATCGCGATGAAGGGCTCCTGCGAAAGCCGCACCTTCGGCGAGCGCAAGCGCTCGAATGTCATTTTCGTCGATAGGCATCGATATAATCAAGGACGCAAGAAAAAAGCTCCGTAGCGAAAAAAGTCCTTCAGCGTTCTAGCCCTGAGGTCGATAGGTTCTTTGGAGGCGGAGTGGTGGATGTGGCTCCGACACGCGTAAGTGTCGCACCCTTCAGTTACATCATCCTGTTGTAAGCTGTTTTCCCCTTTGAAGTCATAGCAGTAGACGTATAGCAACTTTCTCGCTTGGCGTGAATTTTCACGCGCGCACTGGGTGCGTTGTGGCGGGGTGGTGGTGGCGGAGTCGAGGCGTTGTTGTTGTCGTTGTCTGCAGTTGGATTGTGGTGCGAGCCCGAGAGGACTCGCGGCTGTATCGTTTGTCTCGCTGAATGAGTCAGTGGGCGCGATATGGGTTCTTCGCAAGGCGCGGAGAATGAGGATGTAGCCAAGGAGGAGGGCTTATGCCGATTACAGTTAATACTAATATCGCTTCGTTGAACGCCCAACGGCGTTTAGGGAACT
>JADYYL010000139.1 GCA_020853655.1 Deltaproteobacteria bacterium | reverse complement strand
CGCGGGCGCTGGCCCCCCAAGCGATCATTATTGCGACGGCAGACGATGACGCCCACGAGCAGGAATTGATTCGCGAAGGTGCGCAGATTGTCATTCGGCCGTTCGATCTCGCCGGACTTCATGTGATCGAAGAGCTGAATTCGGTCCTCACCACTACCGCGACATCCGCATTTCCGGGCGTTACCGAGACGCTCGCCCGTCGATGGACCTGGAGCGAACAGGAAGCTCTGCTTCGGAAATCTCAGAACGATTGAAGCCGCATCTCTGTTGCCCGATCTGCCATTATATACTCTGGCGATTCGCCTGAGAGCTGGAGTAGGGAACGGCTTCGAGCTATTCGGTGGATTGGAGCTTGTGCTCTCGGACCACCCTCGGAGATGCTTCTCCGATGACCTTAATCTCGACGCACCAATTGTATACCGTGGGCGGCATGTCGCTGTTCCTGGCGCTGATCGCCTTTCTTGCGATGCTCCGCACTCGACCGATGAGGGGGGCGTTCTCCGCACTTCTTCGTCCTTTCGTTTCGTCATGGAGATTCTTTGACCAGGTGACGGAACTGCCGGTCATGCAAATTCGGGAGGTGTCAGCAGACGGAACTCTCGGCGAGTGGCGTAACGCGATTCTCGCGCCTCGGGTGCGGTCGTGGAATCTGCTGTATCATCCCCATGGAAACGTTTTTCACGCCAAGCAGACTCTGCTGCAACAGTCATTCATCGAACTCACTGCCGAGAAACGACCGACCCAGTTGGTTGAAGAAACGTCTGCTTTTCAACTTCTTCGGCACCTCGCGGAGACTTCCAGGTCGGATGACATTCCACCTGCCGCATTTCAGTTTCGAGTTGGTTACGAACTCGGTGATGTTTTCGAGGACCACCTCATTTCGCCGGTGATTCAATGATTGGACCGATGGATCCTCTGTGGTGGTCGGAGAAGCTTATCGCTGTTGCGGTGATCGTTCAGCTGTCCGAGCTATTGGCCGTGCGTTCCGTCTACTCTGACGTCGGCGTTTGGCGATGGAACACCATTCGGCAGGATTTTGCGTTCTTGCCCCAGTGGTGCCGTCGCATACTTGACGGTGGACTCCGAGCCGGTCGTTTCGAACTGGTGTTGGTGTCTGGACTCGTGGCCGCCGTGTGCCTGCTCTTCCGATCCTCCGCGGCTCTGCTCGCCGTGATGCTTTGCGTGAGCTACCTCGTGGCATTGCGCTGGCGCGGCGCGTTCAACGGCGGAAGCGATTCCATGGTGTTGACGGTGCTACTGTCGCTCTTTGTTGCTCGGCTGTTTTCTGCGTATCCGACGATTGTCTTTGCCAGTGCATGCTTCGTCGCCGTTCAGGTCGTCTCGTCCTATTTTGTCGCCGGCGTTGTCAAACTTCGTGAGCCAACATGGCGGGATGGCAGTGCGCTTGGGATGATACTCCGCACGCCGGCTCTCGTCGGAGCGCGAATCCATCAGACGTCTGCGTTGCAACGGCAGCTTCCTCTCCGCGGTCTTGCAGTTGGTGTGATTGGGCTGGAACTCGCGGCTCCGCTGATCCTGATCTCATTCCCAATATGTCTTGCCCTCGTCCCGCTTTATGCATTGTTTCATCTTGGAAACGCATATCTTCTCGGGTTGAATCGCTTTCTCCTTGCGTGGGGCTCGGCTCTGCCATGTGTCGTGTTCGTCTCCCGCGTCTTGAGCGGTTAAGAAATCCGATGTGCTGTTGCTTTGTGACAAAGCAGTGCTCCCCGGCGGACTTTCGGGTGGGGACCTGAGCGACAGAAAGGTCTCGGCGGAAACGGTGAGAAGCAGAGCGTGCGCTCTGCTTCTCGAACCTTCATCAGAACCGCTTTTGGAACACGACGCGCAGCGACGTCCGGCCACCCGTCTCTGCCGAGTAGCCCGCAATCTTCTGCATGGTGAGCCTTTCGAAGACGGAGATCGCGCCGATGTTGTCGAATCGAGTTCTCGCGCTGAGACTCGTCGCCCCGGCGGCCCGGGCTCGCTCTTCGAGTATCATGCAGATCTCCGTGCACAGGCCACGTCGCTGGTAGGCCGGATCGGTGGCAATCTCGGCGATGTAATAACTGCCTCGATCAATGCCGAGAGCGATCAGTTGCGCTGCATCACCAGCTACCTCCACGCTCACCCCCACGCCAATCGATGCGATCTCGCCGTCGCACTCGACCGCGACGATGTCCGCGCCTTTGGCGAGGAGTGACTGTAGCTCCTGTGATGCAGCTTCGCGCGTCCACTCTTCGAACCACGGAGCCCCGGAGAAGCACGCAGCGTAGATGTCACTCAGCCGCTCCCCGAGAGATCCCTCCAGACAAACCACCTGCTCGATCACGCGATGTCCCATGTTAACCTCCTGCGCACCGATGCGGTGCACGAAAACACTCTTCCGTTCCGACCGAGGCGGATCTCTCCGTCTCGACCGTGTGTTTTCTTCTACTCGTATGGAGGTGCAGGGATGCGCTTATCGATGGGGTGAAACCCCATGCGGTGCGTAGTGGAGAGATGTGAGAACGGGGCAATACATGGCTTTCGATCTGACTGGGAATTCGAGGGGAGCGGTTGGGGGCGGGCGTCTGTCGGTGGGAAGAACGTTCCCAGCACGGTTCAGAGCCCTAGATATGCCCTGATGGAACAGAGATATGAGGATGCGCCGAGATCTTCGCGGACGAAATGTGCGAGGAGGGAGATGGCCGCGTGGTGTTTGCCACGGATGTTCGTGCGAAGCGCGTCATGCCTCATGATATCGCACGACGCGCAAAGGTTCGTCAATTGTCGGTGCTAGTGCTCTTCCAGTAAGGAGTCCTAGGCTAACTTGTCCGAGCGCTAGAGAGATCGAGAGCTTTCGGTTTGATGTAGACGTCGGTCTTGGTCGTCCAGCTGCGCGCGGGCCCAAGCCCTCGAAATTCCTTCCGAGTCCACCCCGCGAAGAGTTCCGGAACGCTCGAATACTTTGGTTTGTCGGTATTGTCGAACACGAGAATGCCTCCCGGACGAACCCACTCGCGAGCCCGCGCCGCACATTCCGGCCGATTCCAGCCGTCGACGAGCACCACGTCCCATGGTCCGCCGGAGCTCACAGAGTTAATGTAATCTTGCTGTCCCGGCGCATTACTCGAGTCGGCGGGAACGAAACGCAGATCCCATCGCGTTGAGTTTTCAGAGTCGATGCCAGCGCGCAGTTGATCACGCCAACCTTCATTACTCTCGATGGTGGTGAGTGCGCACCCTTTCTTCAAGAAAAACACCGTGGATCCACCACCACCCCATTCGAACACTTTGTGTTGCGGTGTGACGTATTCAGAGAGGTAATCGACGCACGGCCATGCAAGCCACGGAACGCCTTGATCAAGCGCGCGAGAGGTGCGGAACCGATCGGCTACCCAATGATGAATGTGCTCGGGATGCCGAATCATTTCGAGCGGCACACGCAGATGCGAAGAGAGGTGTCGGGGGTGAATGACCGTCTCGAGACAAGCCGACACAGCTTTCCCGGCGGTTGGAAAGACTCCGTGTTTGCGAAGGGAGCGGACAGCACGGTCGAGCATATGCGTTTCAAGCCAATTCATTACTTCAGCCCATTGCAACTGGGGTATATACTCCTAAGCGGAGGACGGCAGCGAAGAGAGATTATACCTGCAGAGGAACAATGAACAAAGCATTCACTTTTTTCGCAGTCGGCGTGTTCGCGAGTTTTCCATTGGTCGTCAGCGGCGCCGGGCCCGAGGCGTTGCTCGATCCTCTCGAGACAGTTCCTCTCGAGGGCGAACCAGAATGTCCATGGTCGAAATTGAACGCACAGGAGCTCAAGGCCTGTCAGCAACGAAAGCAGGAGCTTTCTCAAATGTCGAAGGAGGAGCGGATGAAATGGAATGAGGAGGTGCAGAAGCGGCTCCTTGAACGACGCCTCCGTCGAATCGAACGCATCGTCAATTGAGTTTCTCGTCTGCGCGAATTCATCCTCCTCTTCCTCCCTCGCCTCGACTTTCGGGCATGAGGGTGAAAGTCTTGTCAGTGAAGCGCGGAGTTCGATACGGTGTCTGACGCGGGTGCAATGAATGCGCCTCGAGAATAGGAGACACTATGAAACTTCGACTCGCCGCACTGTTTCTTTTGGTCTGTCTTTCGGCGTGCTCACCGAAGCTTCGCTTTGCACCAGGGACGATGCCCAATGCGGAGACGCCGCCCGCAGAGCTCAAGACCGCCGCGGAAGGTTACGTCGCGGCGCACATCGACGATCAGAACTATCGAGAGGTGAAGTCGGGGCCCGCGGTTCTACGGGTGAAGCGGAGCGTCGAACGACTGACGCGCGGAGCGGGCTACCCTCCGGGGACCTTCCCGGTTCATCTCGTCGATGCAGGAGTCGAGGTGAACGCCGCAGCTTTCAATGGCGCGTCTATCGTCGTGTATGAAGAGTTGCTGCGCCGCGTTCCATCCGACGACGATTTGGCGACCGTGATTGGCCACGAGGTCGGACATATTCTTGCGAAACACTACACGGACGAAGCAGAGGAGAAGCAGAGGGCCTCCGCGGTGAGCGTTGGGAGTTCGATACTCGGGTCTGCGGCAAGTATCGCGGCTTCCGCCGCCGGATACAGCGGTGCGTCGGACCTTGCTGGAAGCGTGACGGAGAGTGCGACCGGTGCGATCGGATACGGCGCATTTGTCGGATCGTTCAATCGGACGCAGGAATACGAAGCCGATCATCTCGGATTGTTGATCATGGCTCGGGCCGGATACAATCCTGAAAATGCCCTCCGTTTCTGGAGCAGAGCAGATGAGATTTTCGGCTCATCGACGTCGTCCGTCGGATCGTTTTTTAGCACGCATCCGGCATCATCCAATCGGCTGAAGTCGTTGGAGGAGGCGATGCCGTTCGCTCTCGCTGAATACAAGGCCCGCGAAAGCGTCAAGGAACCGGCGGATACCGAAAGCGGCAAGAAACAAAAGTCGAAGAATCGCTCGAAATCGAAGTAATTCGGAAACGTCTCGCAAATTGACCAGTGTTGAACAATCGTAACGGAGAAGATATG
>JADYYL010000138.1 GCA_020853655.1 Deltaproteobacteria bacterium | reverse complement strand
GTTGGTGGGGAACGTTCGGCCGGCCGCGCGCGCGGCGCGCCTCTGTCCCTCGTTGCTGACCGATACACCTTCGCTCGACATTCCCATTGAGCCCTGAGACGGAGCATCGGCGAGCCCACGGAGTTGCCGAGATGCGCGATGTCCCTGAAGTCGGGCGCGCGCTTGTGCAGCGGTTCGTTCGTCCTGGGAGAGCGACGAATCAACGGCGCTGAGGAGGCGTGGACTGACTTCACGCTCTTCGATGTTCTGAATCTCGGCGAGAACCGGAGGGGGCGCGATGCGCCCTACATTCGCCGACGTAATGCGCGCCGACTCCGCGAGAGGAGCGCTCCCGGTCTCCCCGGAGCCATTGCGCGCCATGAGCACCTCTGCGACGAACCGTGGGGACTGCGATCGAGCGATGCTCTCAAGCAGATCAAGCGCTGACTCCTGCGCGCCCGTGCCTCGTGGCCGCTGAAGAAAGTACTTAATGCCCGCCGCGACCAACTCCGGATTGGGTGAACTGGCGATTTCGCTGGTACTCAGCCTTCCGTTTTGATCGGCATCCAGGGGTTGCAGCAACGTGAGTTGCGCGCGGTTCGCCCTCGGGAGCGAGACTTCTTGGGCCGATTCGCCCTGTCTCGACCCTTGAAGCACGGTCATGTCCCTGGTGTCGCGCTGCATATGCTCTGATTCCAATAGATGAACCCAGAGACGTTATGTCACACAATCACGAAAGGGTGATGCCGCGAATATTGACCGTTCACCCGTCTGCTGACGACGCACATGGTCGACAACCGCGCGGGAACGAAGGGGTTTCCTCGCAACGGGAACGAGCACCGTCAGGCGCCTTTCAGCGCCGGTCCCGTCGAGCGGCCGTCTACTTGCGTTCGCCGATCGCAACGTAGTCGCGCTTCGTCGGTCCCGTGTAGATCTGCCGTGGCCGACCGATCTTGAACGCTGGCGCGTCGAGCATTTCTCGCCACTGCGCAATCCATCCGGGCAATCGACCCAGCGCGAACATCGCCGTGAAGCCGTTCACCGGGATGCCGAGCGCGTGATAGATGATGCCGCTGTAAAAATCGACGTTGGGATAAAGCTTTCGCTCAATGAAATACGGATCGCTCAGCGCAACCGATTCCAGTTCCTGCGCGATTTGGAGGAGCGGCTCTCGCACCGGGAGCTTGGCGAGTACCTTGTCGCACGCGGATTTCAGAATCTTCGCGCGCGGATCGTAGTTCTTGTAGACGCGGTGACCAAAGCCCATCAGTCGAAATGCACTGTCTTTGCTCTTCGCCATCTCCACATATTTCTTCACGTCTCCGCCGCCTCGGGCGATCGATTGAAGCATTTCGATGACTTTTTGGTTCGCACCACCGTGGAGAGGCCCCCAGAGCGCTCCAATACCGGCCGAGATGCTCGCGTAAAGATTAGAGAGGCTGCTGCCAACGAGGCGGACGGTCGACGTTGAACAGTTCTGCTCGTGATCTGCGTGAAGGATGAGCAAGAGATCGAGAGCGTGCACGATATCCGGGTCAAGCGCGAACTCGACATGCGGTGTGCGGAACATCATGTTCAAGTAGTTCGCGCAGTACGAGAGGCTGGCGTCTGGGTAGATGAACGGCTCACCGATCGACTTCTTGTAAGCAAACGCGGCGAGCGTCGGCAGCTTGGCCATCAGGCGGATGATGTTCAAGTCTTGCTTCTCGCGGTCCTTCGGATCTTCCCAATCTTGATGAAACGTATAGAGGGCAGCGACTGTCGACGCTAAGATCGCCATCGGATGCGCATCGCGAGGGAAGCCGTCGTAGAAACGCTTCATGTCCTCATGCAGGAGCATGTGCCGAGAGATCTGTTGCGTGAACTCGTTCAGGCTTTTTTGGGTCGGAAGTTCGCCGAAAATCAGAAGGTACGCCGTCTCGAGGAACGTCGACTTCTCGGCCAGCTCCTCGATCGGATAGCCACGATAGCGCAGAATGCCCGCGTCGCCGTCGATATACCCGATGCTGCTGAAGCACGCGCCGGTATTCGCGTAGCCCTCATCAATCGTTATGTAGCCGGACTGAGAGCGAAGCGAAGTAATGTCGATCGCGTGTTCGTTTTCGGTGCCGACAACGACGGGAAGCTTGATCTTCTTTCCGTCGGGAAGCGTGACTTCGGCAAATTGCTGTTCAGCCATGGAATGATTCTCTTTCAGTTACGATCGCGATCACAGGCCCACCCGATCCGAGTGACGTAGAGAGGCCTGAATGGAGAATCGATCAATCTGCCGAAAAGCTTTACCACGCGTCTGTCGCGGGATTCTCAGCGTCGTCCACAGATTACAGTCGATTCAGTCGGCTCTTACGTTTCTCCACCGAGCTTGGCGGGAAAGGAAGCGAAAACAGCAAACGCACCTTTCACGAGTTCTTATCAAATTCGGAGAGGCGCCGCCGCATCGAATGGACTCGACGCGTGGACTTCCGAAAATTTTCAGGGAGATCGAACGCCATTCTAGCTGAAAGCTGATGGTCGATGGCGGCGGCTCAGACGAGTTCACTTATACGTTCACTCTGGCGGGGAGGTGTCTGGGCATCACCCGCCATTCCTGTCACGCCCGTATGTCCGAACTTTCCCCAGATCGCTGTCCTCCGCGTCACTTTCCCCAGATCACTTTTCCTAGAAAAGTGCGCATCCAATGGGCTCCGAACACGCTCCAAATCAAAGCATGAGTTTCGATCGATACGGCTGAAAAGACGGCCCTGGACGCATATATTGCGCCTCGCTGATTGCCGAGTGACTTGGTCGAGAACTGCTCAGAGGTAGAGGGTCAAATCTTGAGAACCCGTTCAGAGGACTCAAGATTCGGCCGATGATCCACGTGGAGTAGTTGGTCGTGTCACGCACCGGACCGAGCCTCTTTGGGGCTGGGGAGCGAGAGAACATCGACCGCGGAAAATACTATGGGTTGCATACTCGGACTGGTCATCGTGACGGCGGCAGTGTTCGGCGGTTACGCCATCGTCGCAGGCGGTCCAATGGGCGCGCTCTGGGTGCCCTCAGAGTTCGTCGTCATCTGCGGTGCGGCCTTCGGCGCGCTCGTCGCCGCGAACCCGATCCCTCAAACCGTTCGAATCTTGAAGGCCGTGCCCGGCGCGTTCAAGGGGAGCGGAATCGACAAGGCCACATACTATCAACTCATGGGGCTGTTGCTCACGATCTTCACGGTCATCCGTAAAGAGGGCGTGCTCGGTGTCGAGAAAGACCTCGCAGACCCGCACCACAGTGAGCGGTTCAACAAGTTCCCCGCAATCTCGCACAACCATCACGCGATGGATCTCCTCGTTGGTTCGCTTCGTCTCTTCGTCGACGGTGTTGTGAACGCCTTCGATCTCGACAAGTTGATGGAGACGGAGATCGACACTCACCACCACGAGGTAGCAAAAATTCCGAATGCGATTAACCGAGTTTCCGATGCGCTCCCTGGACTGGGGATCGTGGCTGCGGTGCTCGGTATCGTTATTACAATGCAACACCTGGACGGCCCCCCGTCTGAGATCGGCCACCACGTTGCTGCGGCTCTCGTCGGAACGTTCGTGGGGCTCCTGCTCAGTTACGGGTACCTGCAGCCCATCATTGCAACTATTGAAAACTCGAATCACGAGACGCACATCTTGCTCAGTGCAATTCGGGCCGGCGTTGTTTCGTTCGCCGGAGGTTCCCCTCCTGCGGTCGCGATCGAGTTTGCGCGCAAAGCAATCGAAAGTAACGAACGGCCAACGGCGCAGGAGATCGAAGAGCTCTCGCAGCAAGTGAAGAAAGGCGGGTAACAGTCGGTGAGCGGGATGTTCTCGCTCCATGCTGCGCACGCTTCCGCTTCGAACGGCGATGCTGCCCAAATACGATTTGAGACACACGACGCGCCCGGCGGGCGCATGAGGAACGGGGAGAAATGCCACAGGGCCCGGACGGTAAAACCATTATCATCGTGAAGAAGGTCGTCGGACACGGCGGCGGTCACGGTGGTGCGTGGAAAGTGGCCTATGCCGACTTTGTGACGTCGATGATGGCGTTCTTCATGGTGCTCTGGCTGGTCAACTCTGCAAGCGTGCAAATACGAGAGCGAATCGCGAGCTACTTCCGTGCTCCCGGCGTTTTCGAAAAGGGATCGGGAACCCCGGTGGAACTCGGCGGCGCTGGAATACTCCCCGACGCGTTCGCACCTCCGGATGTCTCAAACGCCCAGGTTCAGCGCGACGAGAGAATCTATGAGGCGGGGATCGAAGAGGGCGAGAGACCGGAGAGCTTCGGAAAAGGGGGCGGCGAGGGAACCGCAATGAAGGGCGATCCTCGAGCGGAGAACGCGCAAGCGAAGGAGTCGACGGCCGGACCATCCGAGTCAGAGACCCAGGACTTCAAAAATATCGCGGCTCAGATCAAGGGCATGATCGAAGCCGACAAGCAGAAGCTTGAGCGATTGCTTGGAAATATCGAAGTGAGCGTCGACCAGCGCGGCTTGCATCTGGAGATCACTGATACGGCCTTCGCGTCCATGTTCGGACGTGGCAGCGCCTCCGT
>JADYYL010000137.1 GCA_020853655.1 Deltaproteobacteria bacterium | reverse complement strand
GAAGTTCTACCGATCCAACGGGGGTCAACGTTCCTGCTGCGTCCGCCGACCGCAGCGGGGCGATAACCGCCGCAGGAAGAAAGAACGCACTGAACAGCGCGACATATCTGAAAGCACTCACTCTTCGATTCATACTTACCTCCACTGAGAACAATTTCTCAGTCCGGAGTGTAGGTCGGAATCAGGAAGCGACAGAGTGCATGTCCGTTACATTGTTTGGAGTACCAGCACGATAGTGACGATCACGGCTTATTTTCCGGCCTAAACGGCAAATCTGTTGGATGCCAGAAAGACGTTACATTGTTACTCATGCGCCATACGAGCTGTATGAAATGACGCGTTCAGTCACCCAACGGTAGCGTCGGCTTGATCGCCGCGAGAAAAACCTCCCCAATCCGCTTATGGCCTGCATTGTTGGGGTGAAACCCATCATCGCTAATCTGAAAGCTTTCGATCGGCTCCGCGTAGAAATCGAGTACCGTCGCGCCGGCGGATTGAGCTTGGCGCACAATCGCCGCGTTGAACGCCTGGATGCGAGCCGTTGTCACTTCGGCTTTCGGCTCGTCAACGAATCGAGGAAGAGCGGTGAGGTCGGGAACCGTGGCGACGAACACCACCGTCGCATTCGACTTTATGTCGTTGATTTTGGAAAAGATTCCCTGAAGATCTCCTTCGAACTCTTCAACAGTTCTTCCTCTCACCACATCGTTGGAACCAACCCAGAGGGTCACCAGTTCAGGAGTATCGAGTATGTTCGCAAGTTGAAGGGCGACGTCTTCGATCTCGTCCGCAGTCGCGCCAGGGATTCCGAGATTCTCTAATACGACGTCTTCTCCCAAATCAGTGAGACCTCGTTCAATCTCAAAAACATACCCCTCGCTGAGCGGTTCAGCGCCGATGCCGGTCGCATCACTCGCTCCGAGCGCAAGGTAGTCGTTTCCACTCGTTTCGCCTCCACACCCTAGAAACAGTGGCACGGAGAGGAGAAAAGCAGCGTTCGAAAACGAGCGAAATAAGAAATGCGCTCGCGACGTATCCTTCGACATTCTCATGGGAGCTCCTCAATAGACTTGCGGGAACGTCACTATGGGTTCGTTCGAGCAGTAATTAGGATGATCTCAATCATGCCCGTCGCTCAGCGCTTCGTTTACTTGCGAGGCGCATCTCCGATTGTGATTGTGATTCTATTCCCTTCGTGTCGCCGCACGCCGAGAACCAAGAGTTTTTGCTCGCCTGAGACACCTCCCGCAACCCTCCGATTACTACTTTGTAGCCAGCCGTCCACCACAACATTCGCAGATCTCACTTCGAGATTTGGACCGAGTCGAATGACTGGGTCGTCGGACGCCCGCTTGATCTCGACCTACGTAGAACTCTCGCACAGCACCTCGCCAGAGACCGTCACAACCAACGCAAATCCAACCTGACATGCCGTAGCTTTTAAGCTACAACACTATGGATCAACAACTCGTTATTTACGAAACGAGTACTGGACGTTGTCCTTTCTCCGAGTGGATCGAAGGGCTAAACGATCGGAAGGCTCGAGCTATTATCCGCGCACGATTGAATAGAGTTCAGCTCGGCAACTTTGGAGATTGCAAAGGCATCGGAGACGGCGTGTTTGAACTTCGCATTCCCTTTGGTCCGGGTTACCGAGTGTACTTCGGTCGGGATGGTGACAGGCTGGTCACACTTCTGTGCGGTGGCGACAAAGGATCTCAGGATCGCGATATTCGATACGCCAAACGACTTTGGGAGGACTATACGAATGCCACTCAGAAGTTATAACGACGATCTACACGCGCGACTTCTGGATCTCGAGGAGGCCGCTGCCTATCTGACTGCCTGTTTTGAAGACTCCGAAGAGGTATTTCTGCTCGGCCTTCGACAGGTCGTCGAGGCGCATGGCGGGATCGGAACACTCGCCGAGGAAACGAAGCTCAACCGGGAGAGTTTGTATCGAACGCTCTCGAAGGAGGGAAACCCCCGGTTGTCGAGCCTAGTTCAAATCCTGGAGAATCTAGGGCTCAGACTTCAATTCGCTCCGCTTGATGAAGAGAAGGACGCGGCGTAGCGGAAAGTCGACGATACGTCAGGTTATTTGGAAGCGAACCCGTAACGATGGGCCGTCTCACGGCTCGACTGCTTCATCTAGTAGCCGCCTCCGGTCACGTTATCGAGAAGCCTCCCCTACTCCACCAAGATTCTTCGGCAGTACGGATCTCTCAACTTCCAGATCGCGGCGTCCGTCACAAAGTGGTGAAAGTTCACCGCCGCTAAAACAAGTCCCGCAATCAGCGCGTAGTCGAATCCGAGCTGGGCGAAGACGTGCGGAATGGCGATGTAGAAAAATGCACCCGTGACAACGACCGTCGCGAAATACGTTCCGCACAGCGAGGTGGGAAGCGTCTTCCACAGATCGCGCGCGGGAATGCCGCGCTCTTTGAGCGAATAGGCCATGCAGACCGCGAGATACTGGCTGCCATGGAAGAAGGCCGGGACATAGAACCAGACAAGTGCGTTTGCGGTTCCGCTCGTAAATCCGAGGGCACAGATCGTCGCGACCAGAAGGAAGGCCGGCACTGGTGGGAAGCGCCGTTCGA
This sequence comes from Deltaproteobacteria bacterium, assembly GCA_020853655.1. GTDB lineage: Bacteria > Bdellovibrionota_C > UBA2361 > SZUA-149 > JADYYL01 > JADYYL01. The sequence goes on along the minus strand of JADYYL010000137.1, from coordinate 6,379 downwards.
ACACGAGTTTCTTGAGCACAATGAACGTCAAGATCGCCGACGAGATGATGACCGCCGCACCGGCAGCGAGATACAACGGCGTCGGCAGCGGACCCCAGAACGGGATCGGAACGCCGAACCAATTCTTGGGACTCATCGACTCAAAGGTCAGGAAGCGGATGATCACAAAGGCGGTCAGCGATCGGATGAACCAGCGGAAGGTCTCCTTCTCGAACTGGGAGAGCTTGTATCCGCGCTTGAAGCAATAGATCAGCGCGATGCCAAATGTCTGCGCGGCGTAGTGCCAGAAGACACTGATCAGATAGACGTAGACGAAGGTTCCGATCAGATCGGGAAACACGAGTCCGCTAACGAAGAGCCCGCCGGTAATCCAAACGAGCCACGTGCGATAAAACGCGAAGCGCGTGCGATCGGCATCGCTTCCCCAGATTCGCATATACGTCGCCATGTTGTGGGCATCGGCGAAGAAGTGCTGGCCGAGAAGAACCGCGATGAGCGCAAAGCGTTGGCCCGGTGTGCTGGCGCCATTTGGAATCGTTAAGCCGAAGAACAGTGCGTTGAGCGCGAGGAAGAGCAGCACTCCACCACCGGAGACAAAGAAAAAGTCGAACACGGGATGGATGATCCACGGCGAGACGCCCGAGGGTGCGCTCGCGCCGGAAGTTTGTTCGGCCAAAGTCTGACCGACACGGCCCTGTTCGCCACTGGGCGCAGTTGCCCCATGTAAAACAGGAAAAGATTGGACGAGGTCAGTCATGGGATTCTGCGTCTCTTCAGGCTCCACATTTCGTTCAGGAACTCACCCTTTCTGAAACGTTGTTTTATGTCAATTTTTCCAGTAACAGCTCGAGGTCATGGAGAGAAACCACAGCGCACAATCTCGTTCGTCTGCGTTGTGGAACGCGGTCCGAAGGATTTTTGCGTTGGACCCGCGTTCACTTGCTACGTTCCGAATCTCCCTCGCGCTGGTGGTACTCTTCGACTTGCAGTGTCGCGCCCGCGACATCTCATTCTTCTACACCGACGAGGGAGTCCTTCCGCGCAACTACATCCTCGCCGCGCTCCAACCTTGGGATGTCTCCCTTCACCTCATGAGCGGTGCATGGCAGATTCAAGCAGTTCTCTTTCTACTCGCTGCTATCGCTGCCACCGCAATGCTCGTTGGGTATCGCACGTCCGAGGCGACAGTCTGGACATGGGTGCTGACGATGAGTCTGCAGGATCGAAATCCACTGATCCTCCAGGGGGGAGACGGAATGATTCGAGTCGTTCTTTTCTGGGCGGTGTTCTTGCCGACCGCCCGCGTTTGGTCGATTGACGTCGCGCGCAAGGACAACGATGCCGCTGACGTTGCACCTGTGTTCTCGGTGGCAACGTTCTGCCTCATCGTTCAAGCGTGGTTCATCTACATGTTCGCCTCCCTGCACAAGACGGGAGAGGCATGGCGCGTTTCTGGCGATGCCGTGTTCTACGCGCTCAGCAACGACCAGCTCAGCACATCGTTTGGGAGGTGGCTGCTCCAATTCCCCGAGCTCCTTCGAGGGGTGACTTTTGCGACCTTGCCCTTTGAGATGTATGGACCGCTGTTGCTCGTCGTGCCCTTTGCAACGGGATACTTTCGGTTGATCGCCTGCGTGCTGTTCCTCGGGTTTCACATAATTCTCGCGATCACGATGGAGCTCGGCCCCTTTCCATATGTCGGGATCGCGCTCTGGACTGCATTTCTGCCAGCGATGGTGTGGAATCGACTGAGAATCCCTCCCCTCCCCCGACTTTGGCCTCCGGAGTCGGATCGCCATTCCAGCTTTTTTCGAGCGGTTCGCGGCACATTGTTGCTATTTGTGCTTGTGCATGTTGCATTTTGGAATCTGCGGAATCTCGACGAGCGGAGCTGGTCAGAGATCTATCCGCGCAGCGACGATTACGTGTTGAAGCTCCTTGGCGTCGATCAGAACTGGGCGATGTTCTCTCCCTATCCGCTGACGGGAGATGGGTGGTTCCAGATCTCTGCGAGAACGGCATCAGACCGGATTGTCAATCTCAGTCCGGGCGCGGCGCCAGACGATCCGATCACGGAGGATCGCCCGCGAAGTATCAACGAAATGTATCCGAACGAACGGTGGCGGAAATTCATGATGATGCTCGTTACGCCCGAAGGTGCAGGATGGAGACCGCCATTCATCCGCGCACTCGCCCTGAAGTGGCGTCGCGAACATCCCTCTGATCCGTTGAAAAGCCTCGACCTACATTTTTTCCAGGAGGTCATCCTTCCGAATTGCGAATCGACCCCGGTCGAGAAGCTGCTCCTTGCCCACTCAGATGCGCCGGAGTTTGGGGGATGAATAAGCAGAGAGTGACTGCGAAGCAATTTTGTCGCCGACTCCGTGAGAAGCTCCGGCCACACTTGGATTCGGGTCAGTCAATGACGGAAGTCATCGTGCTCGTCATTCTCGTTGCGATTGTCACAATCGCGTCGATCAAACTTTTCGGAAATTCTGTACGTTGCTCCTACCTAGAGGCGTCGCGTGAGATCGGATCGAATGAGCCGATCTCCGGATGCACGTCGAGCGAGTTTGCAACGGCGAGCGACGGAGATAGCGACGAGGGCTCCGGCCCAGCTGGGCCGAGCGACGACGGCGGCCCGTTTGGCGATGATGGGTCGGGACCGTTTGGCTCTGAAACACCGGCGCCTCCGCCACCTCTCCCACCGCCACCACTTCCTACACCGGGTCCGACGCTCGCCCCGACACCACCTCCTGCTGCCACACCAGCGGAAACACCGTTTTCAACTCCGGCGCCAACCGCCGCACCGACACCGGCACCAACACCAGCCCCGACGGCTGAACCATCCGCTGCGCCGACAGCTCTGCCGACTGCCGCTCCGACGGTTGTGCTGACTCCGGCGCCGACACCAGCTCCGACCGCGGCGCCGACGGCAGCATCAACTCCTGCGCCGACATCGGCTCCAACGGCAGCACCAACACCAGCTCCTACACCGGCTCCAACTCCTGCGCCCACTGCCGCACCGACACCGGCACCAACCGCAGCGCCAACGCCTGCTCCGACACCGGCACCAACTCTTGCGCCGACTGCCGCACCGACACCGGCACCAACCGCAGCGCCAACACCTGCTCCGACACCGGCACCAACCGCAGCGCCAACGCCTGCTCCGACGCCGGCACCAACCGCAGCGCCAACACCTGCTCCGACACCTGCACCAACCGCAGCGCCAACTCCTGCTCCGACGCCGGCACCAACCGCAGCGCCAACACCTGCTCCGACACCTGCACCAACCGCAGCGCCAACTCCGGCGCCAACTGCTCCACCCACTCCGCGACCAACCGTCGCGCCGACTCCGTCTGGAGCCGGACCTGCTGGACCTGCTGGACCCGCTGGACCTGCTGGACCTGCTGGACCCGCAGGCCCCGCTGGACCTGCTGGACCTGCAGGCCCCGCGGGGCCTCTCGGCCCAAGTGGACCATCTGGGCCAGGCGGACCAAGCGGACCCGGTGGACCTTCAGGCCCAGCGGGTCCTGGTGGGCCGTTCGGTCCAGGCGGACCAACTGGACCCGGTGGACCGAGCGGTCCTGGAGGTCCGAGCGGACCTGGTGGTCCGGCCGGTCCCGCTGGCCCGGGTGGGCCGTTCGGCCCAGGCGGACCTTCCGGTCCAGCTGGCCCAGGCGGCCCAGCCGGTCCCTTGGGTCCGGGAGGCCCTGCTGGCCCAGCGGGGCCCTCGGGTCCTTTCGGACCAAGTCCGGTCGGTTGATGTACGCGGGTGGGTGACGAACCCCCCGCAGCACTATGGAGTTGGGTTTGAGTTCAATGACTCCATCGAGCAGAGACGAGAAACGAGCGCTCATCATCGGTGCCGGTCCAGCGGGACTCTGCGCTGCGGATGAGTTGCTCAACTCCGGATGGACAGTATCGATCATCGAGAGCCATCCGACTCACGTCGGCGGTCTCGCAAGAACCGAGGTCTTCGAGGGGTTCCGTTTCGACATCGGCGCGCATCGCTTCTTTACGAAGAATGCGGATATCCAACGGTGGTGGAGCGAGCAACTCGGCGCCGATCTCCTGACGGTCGATCGCTACACGAGAATTTTGTATCGCGGAAAGTTCTTCAACTACCCACTTCAACTCCATAATGTCTTTCACACGCTCGGCTTGCTCGAGTCGGCACGGTGCGCGGCGAGTTTCGTCGCCGCGCGGCTGCGCAGCGGTTCCGGAGAGCGATCATACGAGGATTGGATCGTCCGTCGCTTCGGGCGGAGATTGTTCGAGACGTTCTTTCGCACCTACACCGAGAAGGTGTGGGGAATGCCGTGCTCGGATATCAGCGCGGATTGGGCGGCGCAGAGAATAAAGGGACTGTCGTTGGTCCAGCTCGTGAGTGCCGCACTCGGAGTAAAACCGCGCGCAGTCGTTCGAACGTTGGTCGATCGTTTCTCCTACCCCCGTCTCGGTGCCGGAATGCTCTGGGAGCGGGTGCGCACCGACCTCGAGAAGCGCGGCGCGCAGTTTGTTCTCGGCGAGCGACTCATAGGCCTTTCGCATCAGGATGGAAGGATCGTCTCTGCGCAAACGATAGACTCAACCGGTCGAGCGACTCTCAGAAACGCAGACGTGTTCGTCTCCACGATGCCGATGGCGGGACTCGCGCAATCGTTCGCCCCTCCACTCGGCGATGCAGCACAAAAAGCGGCAGCGTCGCTTCGCTACCGGGATCTTCTCCTCGTTTTTATGATCATCGATCGCGCGGACGTATTCCCCGATCACTGGATTTACATTCATGACCCATCCGTCCGCGTCGGAAGAATCGCAAACTTCCGAAACTGGAGTCGCGACATGGTTCCGGACGATTCGAAGACCGGGCTGGCGCTCGACTATTTCTGCAATGACGGAGATGATCTCTGGCGCCAAGATGACAAGGCGATCGCGCTCCTCGCAACAAGGGAAATCGAAAAGCTTGGATTCGCGTCGAGCAGCGAGGTTCTCGGTGCAAAGGTCCTCCGAGTCGAGAAAGCATATCCTGTGCTCGATGCCAACTATCGCGATGCTGTCTCGATCATTCGTGCCGCGATCGATCCGTTTGAGAATCTGTTCCTCGCTGGGCGGAACGGAATGCATAAGTATAACAACCAGGATCACTCGATGCTGACGGGCAGGATTGTCGCGCGCGCTGCAAATGGCGACTCGGTTTCGCCGTGGCACGTCAACATCGACGCGGAGTATCACGAGAGCGAACCGCTGAATGATGCGGCACGAGCGACCCCCGAGTTGCATGCGCGCCCTCGGAGTCCATTGTCCGTCGGACAGGAGGTCGCGTGACCGAGCGATCAACCGCCTCCCGGCGCACACTCCTCTTCTATCGCACCTTTGTCGTGTTCTCCCTCGCGGCGTTCGTCATCGGCGTTGTGCTTCGCTACCAATTCATCTGCGTCGACAATCGCCCATCGAATCCCGACAATATCCTCGGAGATGCTGCATGGTATGTTCATCACGCGGTTAATACATTCGAGCCGGGATACCAGCCGACCATGTATGACACGCTCTTTCCTCCGGGCGCGGCGATGTTTTACTACGTGCTTCGCACGCTCGACGGATCGTTCCGGCTCGTCGACTACGTCATGTGGGTTCTCGCTTCACTGGTACCAGTCATACTCAGCGCAACGGCGTGGCGGCTCTACGGCGCCAGAGTTGCATGGTTCGTCCTCGCGTTTGCGAGCCTGTATTTTCCGCTCTGGGAGTACTTTGGATATCTGATCTCTGAGGGGCCGTTCATCTTCACTCTGGTGCTGACCTTCTCCCTGCTCGTCTTGAGCTTGGAAGCCGAAACGCTTCGACGCTCCGTCGCCTGGGCATTTTTCGCGGGCATTGTGCTGGGCGCCTGCACGGTCACCAAGAGTTGTGCACTCGTGACCGCTGCGTTCATTGCGCTCGCGCTCTTGTGGGGGCAGCGCAAGCGCAAGTTCCGAGTGTGGCCGACATTCCTTGCCGCTGCCGTCGGCGTCGTCCTCGTCATCGCGCCGGTGTCCATCCGCGCGACGCGACTCAACGAAGGGCGCTTTCTCCTCATCGCAAACGACTCTCCACGAACATTCCTTCTGGGACACCAGGGACGCGTGGGCTTAACGTGGTGGTACGACGCGAAGAGGGATTTTCGGATGAACTTCGTTAATCCATCCACCTTGCAACACGGGTACCACGAGGAACGATCCTACCCGTTTGGTGTCTACGAAACGGGCCCGAACTATGCAGCAGGCCTTACGTGGGTGAAGGAGAACCCACTCGAAGCGCTCTTACTGTCGATCGAGCATGTCTTTGACATGTTTGCGACAGCCCTCCCGTGGCCAGGATACTTTCGCACGTATGTCGGATG
>JADYYL010000136.1 GCA_020853655.1 Deltaproteobacteria bacterium | reverse complement strand
TGCGCCGCGCCGATGATAGAACTGGGCAACCGCTTTTTCGTGCTGCGCCTGATACCCGCGACATCGATCCAGATTGCGGCGAGCAAAGATGGCGTATTCGCTCGCAGGGAACTCGAGCATCAGCTGCTCGAATGCCTTCATCGCGCTCTGCAAAGGGGCTTGATCGTAGAGCTCGCCACGATACTGCTCGAGCGAGCAATTCGCGATTTGGTATCGGACATAGGGAATGGCTTCATGACCCGGGTGCATGCGAGCGAAGTCTTCATATCCCGCAAGCGCGGTCGCAAACTCGGCGCGAAAATACGCCGCATCTGCCATCTTCAACTCCGCGAGCACAGAAAAGTAACTTGAGGGATATCCGTCGCGAAGGTCCGCCCAGTTCTTTTCCGAAACGGTGAAGAGTCCTTTGTCATACGTGTCCATCGCGTTGATGAGCAATTCCTCTTCGGCCAGAGGAGGCTTCGCGACAATGCTTTTGGGCTCGCCGCTTTTGTCCGACGCGGAGCAGGCTGCGAGCGATAAGGCGAAAGTCAGCGCAGCCGCGCTGCTAAATGTCCGACGGGTGAACATGCGACGAAGTTCGGCTGTCATCATTCCTCTTTCTCGGAATCGCTTTCGGTTGCAGGAGCGACTCCGATCCCGTGTTTCTTTAGGTCGCGCAATATCTCTGGTAATCGGCTGACGGCGATGTGTTCACGCCGGAACCGACCAGCAGGGCGAGCCGGATATCCAATCACATCTGTCTTTGGTGGAATGTCGCTTGTGATTCCCGTTTGACCGCCGGAGCGAGCTTCGTCTCCGATCACGACGTGATCCGCCACGCCGGTCTGGCCACCGAGTGTGACCCGATTCCCAATGGTCACACTCCCGGAGATGCCAACTTGCCCGCAGAGGAACGAGTATTTTCCAACGACGGTGTTGTGGCCGATCGTTACGAGGTTGTCGAGTTTCGCGCCCTCCATCACCTTGGTTTCGCCGAACGTCGCCCGATCGATCGTCGCAGTCGCGCCGAGGTCCACGCCGTTCTCGATCACGACTCGCCCAACGTGGGGAATCCGTGTGTGCCCGGTTCTGAAGTTCGGGAGATAGCCAAATCCTTCGCCACCCACGACGATCCCCGGTTGGAACTGGCAATCATCCCCGATGACGGTATCTTCGCGCACGACAGCGTTCGCGTGAAGGATACAACCCGTCCCGATGGTCACTCGGGTGTAGATCACCACATGCGGATGGATGATGGTGCCCTCTCCAATCGCGACATCGTCGGAGATCACGGCGTATGCGCCGATGGAAACTCCGGCACCCAGTGTCACATTTTTTCCGACGACGGCGGTCGGATGCACGCCTGACGGAGGTGAGTCATCCGGTCGATATGCGCCCGCGAGCTTGGCCGCCGCCACGTATGGATGCGGGACGACGATCTGCGTCACCGTCGAACCTTCGAGCGGAGCACTCACGAAAAGTGCGGAAGCAGTGGTCTTGAGAGCCAGTTCGCGGAGCGCGCTCGCGGTTTTTGGATTCTTGGGGGCGAAGAAGGAGATATCGCCAGGACCGGCACTCTCCAGCGGTTTTATGCTCGATACTCGGACCGAGGGGTCGCCGATCAGCTGTCCACCGACATGAGCTGCTATCTGTTCGGCCGTCATAATCGCGGCCCGTTTGTCACTCATCGGGAATTCCGTATATTATTCGCTCGCTTTTCTTCGAAAAAATTTCGTTGATGCGTTGCGCACCCTTTCGCAAAGCGAGTGCGCAGACTTTAATTCTCATGCGTGAAGAGTGTCAAAAATGGCCCGGACATCAAATGCTCTCCTTCGGACGCTCGGATTGGCGATATGTTCCGTAGGACTTTCGTTCGCTGGGTGTAGCGGAGGGGGTGGGGAAGGTGGCAGCAAGGGTCGGACGACATCGACTGCTGTGCGAATTCTCCACGGAGCGCTCGATGAGGCCCCGCTCTCCGTATCTGTCGGCGGCACGCTGCGCCAGACCGCTGCGTTTGGTGATGTCACGGAATTTCAAGAGGTCGAGGAAGGAACTCTCCAGGTCACCGTGCACCGGGCGAACTCCCCCAGCGATATCTCCTACAATTCACCGAACAATTTTGTGAAGGCTGTGGAATACACCGTCTTCGCCTCCGGTCAGGCTCGCGATGGTCAATTCCGTGTGCAGATCGTTCCTGAGGCTGTGCAAAAGCCGGAAGACGGTCGAGCGTTCATCCGCGTTTTCAACGGATTCTCGAGCGATGCGCCGGTTCGGGTTGTCTGCGACGACGTGCAGAGCGGGCCAGTCGGTCGCGGTTCGGTGTCGGATTTCATTGACGTCCCATCAGGTCCTCGCGTCTGTCGAGTGCTTCGGGGGAGCGGAGAGCTGCAATCTATTTCGCTCGATCTCGAAGACGGAAGTGAGACCGCGCTGCTTGTCGCGGGTGCCGAGGAACTCGGATTTTCCGTCGTGCGAGCTATCGTCGATCTCGACTAGCGCGGTTTTTTACCACCCTCCTTGGGAAGCTCTCATGACGTATGGGAGCTTCCGGTGAACGCTTTCGACGGTGTTTCCCGCGGCCAATCCTAAATCGCGCCGCACACTCCGCTCGTTTCCGCCATTGCTTATTGCTGCTCCCGAAACGGGTGCGCCGAGCTCCACTCGGTGCGCTTGAGTCGCGCGTTCGTGGAGAAATGCTTTGACAGGATGGGCGTTTATCGGTTTTTATTCTCGCCTGAAATTTTTTCTCGGCGGAAAATTTCTTCGCTGCGACCGATTCGATCCTCCACAATGAGATTGAACGTACAAATGTCGTTCAATTGATGAGCGTGAGGGTCCGCCGGCTCTGAAGTAGCGCGCCACTTCCATGAGGTGGTGCCGATTCGACAAAGTCCTCGGTAAGCCCGTAGAGCGCTCTTCTTTGAAGACTCTCTGGGCCGGCCAATACGGCATTCAACTTGGCCGGATTAGACTTGGGTCGATGTCCTCAGGATGGCGCGTGTAGCGGAGAAGTGGTGGTGGATGTTGTTGCAGTAGCATGCTGGCGTCTTCTTGCTGGAAAGGGTTGGGGCGGCGATGAGTGTTATTTGTTTCGCGTCTCTCAAGGGTGGGGTCGGGAAGACATCACTAGCTATTAACGTCGCTCACGCGTTTGCGGAGCGCGACTGCCGCACGCTTGTCATCGATTTTGACCCGTCGGCTCACACCACACGATTTTTTGGTCGTAGTCCGCTCCCCGCGAGGGGAGTCGCGGAGCTTAAGCCGCGACCAAAGCGCGAGCCAAAACTGACCGTTGCTTCGGCAGTGGGAGCGACTGCCTCGACCTCGAAAATTGCCGCCAATCTGCCTGCCTCCGCTCGCGATATCCCGTTCGTTCGGCTTTTGCTTGCCGAAGACAACACCGAGGGCGAGCTTGAGAATCTCCTTGCTGGTGACAACAACGGCGACGGAATCATTTGCGAAGCGCGAGAGAATCTCGACTACATCGCGGGTGGCGGAGAGCTCCGTCATCTCCTGCTGGGAAGGGGTGCAAACCTCTTCGCTCGTCGATTTCCCGCGATCATCGAAGAACTTAACGACGTCTACGACTACGTCATCGTCGATACCTGCCCAGACTTCAATCTACTCACCCGCAACTCCCTCGCGGTTGCAGACCTCGCGGTTGTTCCAGTGGACCCGAGCGAGATGAGTATCTTCAGTTTAGAAGAGCTCCTTCGCTCGTCGCAGCACATTCGCCGCCCCACCTGGGTTGTGCTCCGCACCATGGTGAACAAAAAGGCGCAGCGAACATCGAGTCTTTCGACGGAACGGTTGGGGCGACATTTGGCGTTCACCTCGGTCTCCGCCGAGGAAGAGGACGAGCAAGAGGATTTCGATATTGAGAATCCTCAAGACTTCATGCGTATGTTGCAGCACTGGGAACGCGAAAACCCACCAGCGGTGCAAAGCAAAACCAAATCCGACTCGCCGATCTATCTCCTCCGCTCGTTGGTCTACCGAACCGAACAGCAAAATCAGCTTTCATTTCTCGGGAAAACCGCCTTCGATACCCGCGCGACATCCGCACTCGCCGATCAATACCTCTCGGTCGCACGCGAACTCGAGTCGTTGATCAGCCCGGATAGCGAGGGAGGATCATTGACCCCTTACTCGGCGAGTGCGGAGGAGGAGTCAGACGGGGCCGAGCCACACTTCGCCAGCGCCTGAGACAGCCTGAGGAAGCCGATCTCGGCGCCATACTTCGTTGCTGGAAAAGTCTCCGGTGCGCACGTATAGGAATACGCTTACGCTCCTCGACTTTTCCGCGCCTCGTCTGGCGCGCGAGCTCGGCTCCCTCAGGACGTCGATATATGTCGCTTTTCGGCTGTTCGCCGCGTTCGATGCCGGAGCCTGTCCCCCTT
>JADYYL010000135.1 GCA_020853655.1 Deltaproteobacteria bacterium | reverse complement strand
TCATCGCCCTGTTTGCTAGACGGTCGACAACAGTTCTTCAACGCCGACATCCGGGCAACCGGAGTCGGCGTTTTTCATTTCCCTCGGCCCGATCCGAGTTCCTGCTACCGTTTGTTAGTACTCCGCGAGTGGAGAGGCCCGGGGCAGCGTCGATTGTCAATTCTGTGGTTTGCTGCTAGCTCCTCGACACCAGATTTCGAGCAAGCTGGCTGAGAAACGGAGGGATCAATGAAGAAGATCGTTGCTGTGGCGAGCGGGAAGGGAGGCGTCGGCAAGTCGACTGTCGCAGTTAATCTCGCTGTCGCACTTGCAAACTCCGCAGATTCCGCGAGTGGACAGAAGAAGGTCGCACTCATCGATATCGATTTCTATGGTCCAAGTGTTCCCACCCTGATGGGGGGTGGCGAAGTGCGAGTCGATCATGAAGAGAAGTTCATCCCCCCGCTGAAGTGGGGCGTGAAATATATCTCCATCGCTTTTTTCCTTAAGAACCCGGACGACCCTGTCATCTGGCGCGGGCCGATGTTCGGCAAGGGGATACAACAACTTCTGACCGATGTGAGCTGGGGCGACGTCGATATCGCGGTGGTGGACATGCCCCCCGGTACCGGAGATGCGCAACTCTCCCTTTCTCAACTCGTCCCGCTGACCGGCGCCGTGCTCGTGACAACCCCTCAAGAGGTGTCGCTCGCCGATGTTCGGCGAGCGCTCAACATGTTCCGACGCGTCAATGTTCCAGTGCTCGGTATCGTCGAGAACATGGCGGGCTTCGTCACGCCTTCGGGAGAGAAGTTTGATATTTTTGGCGCAGGCGGCGGAGAGCAGCTCGCGCAACAGTATGGAGTGCCGCTCCTCGCGTCGATTCCGATCGACACGGCCATTCGAGAGGGCGGCGATCGAGGAAAGCCCGTTGCGGCGGACGCCTCGCTCCCTTCACACCGGTACTACCAGGAGCTCGCCCAGCGGGTGTGGAGCGAGGTGGAGGCCGTCGGAAGTGCGCCGAAGCTGAATGTCGTAAACTAGAAGGGGTAGGCCCTCTTCCGAACGACGTTTCAGAGTGCGCGATCTTGCGGTCACCGCATATCGAATGACACATTCTGCGGAACCGCCGATGAAGTCCCCGTCCGGGACCATCTGCCATGAGAAGAGAAAAGAGCTTCTGTCGCTCCAATCATGACGATCGCAGGTGCGGCGCTCTTGGCGATTCGCTTCACGGCTTCTCCTTCCCGTTTCAGTCCGCGGTGAACGCCTTGCACGGCGTAGAAGGGAAGCCTTGTTACGTCATGCCCTCGCAGGGTGCTTCCTGCGATCGGATGTCTGTGGAGGGGTTTTCACAATCCTACTCCGAAAGTTTCAATCCAAGACACGCGTTCATGGGCCGTGGGTGGCGAAAAAGATTCTCTCTCACGAGCGCCTTGAGATCACGGAACCTGCTGTAATTGCTCAGTCTTCCACTTCTATCCCTTCGTGCCACCCGCGTCCTGCATCTTAGAATGACCTAAGAGGCTCGTGTCCGGGATTCGCTTGCTGCCCATCTGCCCGGATGCGTGCGATAATTTCGAGGGAATGTCTGAGCACGTGCCCGTCTTCGGCGGGCTCGTCGAATGGCTTTGTGGACTAACGTTTGCGCGCCAATTCACGGGAAGCCGCTTCCTTTTTGGGAGGCGCTTTCAAGCTCTTAGATATCCGCGAGCATTTTCTCCTGCAGGTGAAGAGACGCATCAGAATGTTTTTTTCTCGTAGGTTGTTAGTGTTTGGTCTGTTTGCCGCCTTTGCCGCGGCGATGCCGACGCCTTTGTCGGCTGAGGTCTATGTCGTTCGTGGAAAGAATGGCGTGGTGACCTTTACCTCTCGCAAACCAGAGGGGAAGTTCGAACGACTGAGCCTCAAGCGCCCTGCATATTCAGTATTTGTCCGGAGAGGGAAGGGCGGAGGGGCGTGGCGAGTCAAACCAGTCACCTCAAAGTATGACGAACTCATTAGCCAGTTTGCAAAGGAGAACTCGGTTGAGCCGTCGCTCGTGAAAGCCGTCGTGCACGCTGAGTCCGGATTCAATCCGAAAGCCCGATCGAATAAGGGTGCGATGGGATTGATGCAGCTGATGCCCGGCACCGCTCAGCGGTTCGGAGTACAGAATGCGTGGCACGTAGAGAAGAATCTCGACGGTGGCAGCAAGTATCTTCGCTTCTTGTTGAAGCGATACGGCGGAAACGAGCGGCTCGCCGTCGCCGCATATAATGCGGGTGAAGGGGCGGTCGATCCCATCATGGACGTGCCCCCTTACTCCGAAACCCAGGTCTATGTTAGGAGAGTTCTCAAACTCAAGGAGATGTATCGCTGTGTCGAGTCGGGAAAACGAGGATGTCCGAAAGCAGTCTACGTCGAGTGACGCCATCAGCGTCTCTGCCGTGGCCTCGGACGCCGCGATAGTCACTGAGCCGATCAATGTGCTTGCTCCAGCGCCGCAATCTCCGAGCCCTGCCCACTGGAGTACCTCCCTCGGGAAGCGAGCGCCGAACTTCCTGACATTACTCCGCTTCCTCGCAGTTCCCGTGTTCGTCCTTTTGATGATTGATCCCACTCCGCAGAGTAGTTTGTGGGCGACCGCGATTTTCATCTTCGCTGCCGTTACCGATTGGCTCGACGGCTATCTAGCACGACTCTTCGACGCAGAATCGATTCTCGGAAAACTTCTCGATCCTTTGGCAGACAAAATTCTTGTGATGGCCGCGCTTGTCATGCTCACGGCGGTCTCGACCGGTGCCCGCGTGCCCGCGTGGATGGTTGTCGTGCTGCTTGCCAGGGAGATGGTGATTACCGGTTTGCGGAGTGTCGCGGCAATTAAGGGGGTCGTACTTCAAGCGAGCGACTCGGCGAAGCACAAGACGGCATGGACGTTCATCGCGATTGTCAGTTTGCTCATCGGGGAGCCCTACGACTTCCTCGGGATGTTAGTCGACTTCCACGCTGCCGGGATGGTCTTCCTCTGGATTGCCCTCGTCCTTTCCATGACCAGCGCGCTGCAATATGCGGTGAAGCTACGCAGCGTCTTCTTCAGCTAACCGCCTGGCTGGCAGCGAGAAGCTCCGTTAAATCAACAACTTCGCTTTGCGGTTCCACCATGGGGCGCCCGGATGGGGCAGGGTGGCTTCCGTGATTCCTCTATTGGATTTTGCGGGGTCCTACCTGCCTTTTCCCTCCCGAGCGAGGCGCAACCTGCCGATATGACTGTGTGAAGTTCGCGCCGGCGGACCTCGAGAAAACGAGTCGAAAGGGACGAGGACCGAATCCAAACGAGGGTCCTTATCTTCGTCCGCGACTCTCGAAGTTCGCACCCGAGGCAGGTCCTCCAACAACGGAAAAGAAAATGATCCGACGGCGGTCTCCCCTTCGAACACAATTTGCCCTGAGCGGAGCGCTTCTTGCTTACGCACTCGTCGCGGCTACCAACGCAGCCGCGGAGTCGCCCATCCGAACGCAGACGATCAAAGAAGCCCAGTGGAGAACTTCGGTTCTTGTGACGAAGCTCGACATCCAGAAGGACGGCGAGCGCAGTGTCAAACCTCAGATCACATTAAAGAACGTGAGTGAGCACCACGTCGCCGGACTCCACGCTTCTCTGCTCCTCTGTCATATGCGAGATAAATCTCTCGATTGGATCGCGGTGCAGAAAGGTCGGAGCAATACGTCGTGCGCTTGGGAGATGCTCTCCGAAACTCCGTTCTCGCTCCATCCAAACGAGGAGCTCCCGCTCAGCTTCCCGATCGCCTTGCCAGAGAACGTACTCGCGGGGAACGATCGGCTGCATATTGTGGTCGCGGATGAAGAGGGGATGACTTACGCGCGTGCGAACTGGGCCCTTCCTGAAGGCGTTACGCTCCAGACGACACCGCGCCAACTCGACGTAGTTGATATTGCGACACTGAATCGCGCGAAGTACGGAGACGTTGGTTTTCGTTCTTTGAGCGGGATGACGATTGAGAGTTCGGAGAAGCCGGAGGTGCGGCTCACGCTCAACAATATCTCCAAGCAACCGATCACTCCGCGCATCCGTTACGATGTGTATCGCCGATCCCGAGCGGGGAAGAAGGTAGCGGATGGCGCCGTGCGAGCCCCGACAATCCCTGCTGGCGAGTCTATCGTCTTTACGTTCCCGCTGCCCGTGCCGCAAGAAGTGCAGAGCTACCTCGCGGTCATGCAGTTCGTCGACGAGAAGGGCGTTGCCATCGCCGAGCGTGAAGAGGTCCGTTACGTTCTGCACGGGAAGGGAGCGACCATCCAAGACGTCGCGCTCTCATCGACGAAAGCGACTCGTGGAGAAGAGGTGAGGGTCAAGTTTGCTCTGTTCGGTCCGCCAGATGAGCGAGCTCCCGGAGCCCAAGACTTCAATACGCAACTGCCGTCGGTCGACATCGTGGTCGACCTGTTTGATCAAGCGACACAGAAAGTGATCGGGACCCGACGTTTTCCCGCTGACCTGCCGGCGGGAGGTCTCGTGTTGGAAGTCCCTGTCGTCGCAGCCGGCGATAGTCAGAACGTCGGCGTGAGCGTGCGCGCGGAGAGCGAGGGCTCCACGCTGTCGGCTCGGGTCGTCGACGCGAGTGACTCCGTCGCGCGAAACAAAGGTCTCACCTCGACGATCGCTCGGCCGAGCGTGGTAGCGCATGCCTCTGAAGTCTCTTCTGCGGGTCACCAATCAAAGTTGTTGTGGATCGTGTTTGCGTTAGCCGATTGTGCGCTTCTCGCAGGCGTCGTCTTTCTCGTTGTTCGGAAGAGGTCGCGCTCATGAAGCTCATAATATTTCGCTCGCTTCTTTCTATCTGCCTACTCGCACTGAGCTGTATCGTTCCGCTTCAGACTGCTTCCGCGTTCTGCTGCGAAACGGCCGGCTGCCCGTATGATATCGGCGGCGTGACCTGGAACCCGCTCCTCGGCAATGGGAGCTGTAACATTACGAGCGTGAACATTATCGCCAATTCCTGCTCAAACCAGGAAGATTCGATTGTCACTTGCGATATCTGCAATGGAGATATGTCCACCGCTCGGGTGAGGGCTGTGGCGACTTGTTACGACGGTGGCCAAGCGTGTCCCAACGCGGGTACCCACGTCTTGAGCAGTTGCGGAACATACGATCAGACCAGGCCGTGCGGTGCATGGGTGCCGCAGACCCCGTGTACCTTGATTGCTCCTGGACAGTGGCGACAGCTTGAGCGCAATGGTTGCGGATGTTCTAGAATCAACATCTGCGTGCCGCCGTTGGCGACAACAACGACGACGACCACCACCACGACAACGACCACCACGACGACGACGACGACGACCACCACCACCACCACCACTTCAACCACGACAACAACGAGCACGACAACGACGACCGTCGCGTCGACATCGACGACTACCACGATCGTTCCAACAACGACAACGACAACGACGTCGACGACGACGACGACGACTTGCGCCGCTGTTTACAACACCGCGTGCGCAACGCCGGGGAACGGACCACTGTGTAACGGTTCGGGCCGTTGGGACTGTCCGGGGACGACATGCGTGGAAGTAACGCCAGGTCCGCCGAACGCGGGCCCCTGCACCAATACTTGCGGCACCCTGTGTCAATCAAGCGGGACGAGGGACTGCAACGGGTTGTGTAACGCTCCTCCAGCGCCGACGAGCATGGGCGCGTGCACGAATGGCTACACAGGGAACAATCCTGGAGTGTGCCTGCTGAACGGATTCCGTGACTGCGATGGCACGCCGACATGTCGTGCCTGTGCGCCGGGGGTCTGCTGTCGAGCGACGTCGCTGACGCTGAACCCCCCGGTCGTGCCGGAGACTTGTGACAACCTCGACAACGATTGCGACAACGTCATCGACAACGGGAATTCCTGCTCCGGAGGCGAATGTGCCTCGGGCTGGGGGTATTATGAAGACGGCGCGGGCTATCGGAATCGCTGGAAAGACTTCCTCGACGCAGAAGTGCGCTAGGAAGCTCGCAAGGAACTCAGACTCCGAGGCATCCCCAAGGTCTGAGTTTGCTCAGGCGGCGCACACTGAGAAGCTGCGATTGCATTCCGATTCTCGGTCATCAGTCGCCGAGCAATTGTGACCTCTCACGCGTGTCCCGAGCGCTTCCCATGAACCCGGCAGTACTGGGAGACCCCATTTCGGGATGGGAGAATCACCGGGAACAGGGGAGAAACCACCGTTCTCTGCCAAATAGCTCCAGAAAACTCAAAGAATCTCGTGATTTTGCCGATATCTGGAGTGGAGTTGTATTGGGGCGTTGAGTCCTCGTTCGACACGTTCCGGGAGCAAATGGATCTTCGATTTCGCACGCTTCGGCAGATTTTCGCTCGCACCCTTCGTGGTGCGGAGCGTGGCGTCGCGCTCATCGAAGCGGCGATCGCGATTCCGACGTCGATCCTTCTCATCGTGTTGCTCATTGATACGGGTCAGATGATGCACACGCACCACGTCCTTTCCCAGATCGTCAACGACTCCCTCGTCTATGCGGCGACGCTCAACAACGTGAACGTCGCGCCTTCGGTCAATCCGATCGACAACACGACGACCAATCTCTTGAAACTTCAGGCGCATGCGCAGACGCTGATATCTCTCGACAGTACGCTGCGCATCTCGGGGGCGCCGGTCATCACCCCGGCATACAACTCTGCGCAAGACACAATATCACTCTCTGTGAATGCAACGTATGCGGCGCTCTTCCCTTTCTTCCAAGATCGCGTGATCGCGGTCCAGGGGGAAGCGGGTTACATGTACTGAGGAATGAGGAACGGAAGACTGTGAGACGCAATCGCACCAAGAAAGATCGGAATGCTCAGCTCGGCAACGAGCAAGGGGCAACGGTCGTGGAGACCGCGATTGTGAGTGGTTTGGCGTGGTTTCTCATCGCGGGCTGTATGGATTTTGCGCGATATCTCACCGTGCTCGTGCTGCTGACTCAGAGTGCCCAGAGGGGCATCGCAACAGCTCGATCGATCCCTGGTCTTGATAACTGCACCCCGGGTGGCACGGTCGACTGCTCCGGAGCGGCGACGGCGATCACCTCCGTGCGAGATATCCTGGACAACATTCCGCTCAACACGATCTTCTCGACCGCTACTGGAGCGCCGCAGCGGCTCGTTCGCTGGGACGTTTTGCTGCCTGGGACCGGACACGCGGATTATCCTGACCCACTGTGCCGTGCCACGATGACCGGCCCCGATGCCACAATGCAAAACGTTCTCTACCGATGCCCAGTCGTCATTCGCATGGAGGCAGACGTCCGATTCATGTTGCCAATGCTCGGGACGAAGAGAATCGTCATTCAGACATCCGGGTTTCGCGAGCGTGCGGTGGGTGATCAGCAAGCGTTTCCCGAAGCGGACTATTTCCCAAGCTAAAGCAGTGTGAGGTATGGACATGCGCAACCAACACATCGAAGACGAACGTGGAATCACGATCGTGTTTCTTGCGATTATTGTGGTCGCATTGATGGGGATGATTGGACTTCCCATCGACTCGGGAATGCTCGCGACGACGTCGTCTCAATACCGGCATACCGCGGAGTACGCAGTGACCTCCGCGCTCGAAACCTATCTCGCGGCGAACGATGTCGACGGTTCAGGCAACCCGGACTACATCGCCCGAATCGACCGCGCAGTG
>JADYYL010000134.1 GCA_020853655.1 Deltaproteobacteria bacterium | reverse complement strand
GGCGGCGTGTTGATCCAAAACCTCTCACGCAGCGCCGACATATCGAAGACGTTGAAGACCGATGCCAACGGTACTCCGCTCGAGGATCTCTCGATCATGGCGGACATCAAAACCATCCGCGACATACCGCTCTTTATTCAGCTTACAAGCCTCGTCGGCACGCTGAATACCTGGCTCCAATTCCTGCAAACCGCAGACTACCGCCCGAAGTTTCTCCACGGTTGCACCTCGATCACGATCCCCGAGGCATACATCTACTACGCGTCGAAGCAGCTCATGGGTCTCCACGAGGGGCTTGCTGGAGCTGCCGCATATGAAGACATCTTGAGTGCACGTTACCCAGATCGCCTGGTCGGGACCGCGCTCAAGTTGAATACTAGTCTCGCGATCGCACAGCTCAGCATTGTCGGACTCATCGTGCTCGGCAACCTTGGCTACGTGCTCGCCCGACTGAGGAGGGGACGCGAATGACGCCGACTCCTGAACCGTTCGATCTGATCTGGTGGCAGGTCTTCATAGCCGGTATCGCGACGCTCGCGGCCTACTCTTTCCTCATCCGCGAGAATCCGGTGTATCGAATTTTCGAACACTTCTACATCGGCATCGCCGCGGCGATCACGACGATGGCCGCAGTCAAAGCGTTCCTCTGGCCGAAAGTGATCAAGCCGATGTTCGGTCTCGACATTACGATGTATCCAGATGGCACGCCGATCACGCCCTACGATCCCACGGTGCTGTGGTACATTTTCCCGCTCTCATTCGGGATGCTCTACTATTTCATCCTTTCACCCCGTCGGGCGTGGCTCGCGCAGATTGTCATCGGTTTCTCGCTCGGTGCCTCCGCTGGATATGCATTCAAAGGCATCTTCAACGAGATGCTTCCGCAGATCTACGACTCATTTCGTCCGGTCTATGTCGAAGGCTCTCCCGGGAAGTCGATCTCCAACATCATCTTCCTCATCACGCTCCTCGCCTCGATGTCCTGTTTCTTCCTCACGTTCCGGCAACGACCAGGCGGCGCTGGCGAGAAGTTTTCTCGCCTTGGGCGATGGCTCCTGATGGGTTGTTTTGGCTCGTTCTTTGGCGCAACGATCATGGCGCGGATGGCGCTCCTTGTTGAGCGACTGCAATTTTTGATCGATTCATGGTGGCCAGCACTGATGGCGTTGTTAACATGAGCACCACACCACCAAAGGAACGATTGCGCAGAGTGCTCGTCACCGATTGCGGTTCGACGACGACGAAGGCAATTGCGTTCGAGAAGCGGGACGATGGCTGGCATACCGCGTATCGAGGCGAAGCGCCGACGACGGTGGAACAGCCAGTGTCCGATGTCACCATCGGCGCCGTGAACGCCTTCCGCGAGGTTCAGGAGATCTCGGGAACAACATTGTTGCGAGACGTTGGTGACTCCGATGCATGTCCGCTGATCGTTCGCGAGCAACCAAGTGACCCCAACGGCATCGATCTGTATCTCTCCACGAGTTCTGCCGGTGGCGGTCTCCAGATGATCGTTCTCGGCGTCGTCGGAGCCATGTCGACGGAGTCCGCAGAGCGTGCCGCTCTTGGCGCTGGGGCGATCGTCATGGACGCCATAGCGTGCGACGACGGTCGCGAACAGTATGAGCACGTGCAACGCATTCGGCATCTCCGCCCCGACATCTCCCTCATTGCTGGTGGAACCGAAGGCGGAACGGTTGAGCATCCGCTTCAATTGGCTGAGACTCTCCTCCAGGCGGAGCCCCGGCCCCGATTTGGCACTACGCTTACATTGCCCGTTATTTACGCTGCAAATAGTGCTGCGCGCGAAGAAGCCCAAAAGCTCCTCGAGAAACGGTTCGCGTTCCAAGCCGTGGAGAACCTTCGTCCATCCCTGGAGAAGGAGAATCTCGGTCCTGCTCGTGATGCCATTCACGAAGTCTTCCTGAGCCACGTGATGAGTCACGCTCCTGGCTACGCCAAGTTACTCACATGGACTCCGGAGCCGATCGTTCCGACTCCTGCGGCTGTCGGGAAGATGATCCTTGAAGCCGCACAAAGTCTCCAGCAGTCGATCCTTGCCGTCGATATCGGCGGCGCCACGACCGACGTCTTCTCTGCGCTACGCGGCGACAATAATGAGTTCGTCTTCAATCGCACCGTCAGCGCGAACCTCGTCATGAGCTACTCGGTGGCAAACGTACTCGTCGAGGCGGGCATCGCCTCAATACGACGCTGGCTCCCGTTTGAGATTTCTGAGGCAGAGGTCGCCGACCGCCTGCGCAACAAGATGATCCGTCCAACCACGATCCCCCAGACGCTCGAAGATCTCCTACTGGAGCAGAGCGTCTGCCGCGAAGCGCTTCGTCTCGCGTTCATTCACCATAAGCGCCTTGCCACCGGACTCAAGGGCGTGAAGCGCGCTCGAACCATCGGTGAGTTCTTCCAGCAGGGAAAGGGTGACGGCGCGCTCGTTGACATGCTGACGCTCGACCTGATCATCGGCTCCGGAGGAGTGCTCTCGCATGCCCCTGATCGGCGAAGCGCCGCGTTCATGTTGATCGACGCGTATGAACCGGAGGGTGTTACGGAACTCGCCGTAGACTCGATCTTTATGCTTCCGCATCTCGGCGTATTCTCCGAAGTCCTCAGCGACGCCGCGAGCGAGATCTTCCTGCGCGATTGTCTTGTGCGACTCGGGGCCGTGGTCGCCCCCCGCGGGTCGATGAAGAAAGGCGCTGACGTTCTACGCGTTGAGTTCGGTGGCGACTCTTTCGTCGTTCCGGAGGGGGCGCTCGTCATAAAACCGATGCCTCAAGATCAAGAGGTGGAGATCACCCCACTCTCTCGCTACCTCGATCTCGGGGCAGGCCCCGGCGAGAAGGTGAAGCGGACGATTCATGGTGGCGGTGTGGGACTGATCATCGACACCCGAGGACGCCCTCTCCCATTCTCAACCCGCGTCGAAGAGCAGCGAATGAGGATGCTCCGCGCGTATGATGCCTTTGGCCTCCCGTCATACGGAGGTGCATCGTGAGCAATGCGTATGTCCCCGGACTTCTGCTTGAGCGAAGCACGGTCGTTCGTCGACGTCGTGAACTCCCGTTGCCAGGCCGAGCGCTCGTCGAGCAGGGCACGCAGGTGACCGCGGCGTCGCCGGTTCTTGCCGCGCAACTTCCCGGAGAAATCGAGATCGTTCGAGTCGCAGATCGACTGGGCTTCGATGCGGAAGATGTCGTGCCCCTCCTCACCTTGAAACCTGGCGATCCTGTCTCGAAGGGTCAGGTGGTGTGCGAGAAACGCTACCTCTTTGGGCTCGGCTCCGCCGTCGTCCATGCTCCCTGCGACGGAACCGTTGAGTTCTTTACGACGGGGAACGCACACCTCGGCATTCGTCGGTCTGCGACCGAGTTGAAGCTCAACGCCTACATCTCTGGAAAAGTCGTCGAGGTCGAACCGACCAAGTCTGTCACCATTGAAACGACCGCAGCACTCATCCAAGGGATCTTCGGTGTCGGCGGCGAACGCGTCGGAACGTTGTTCCCACTGCTCGACGTTCCACCGGCTCGACCGATTACGACCGCGGATGTCGACAAACTTCCGGACGACCTTTCGAATCGAATCATCGTCGGCGGCGCCTCGATCGACTCAGCCGCTCTCGCCGCCCTCGCGAAGCGCGGGGCTATCGCGCTGGTCACCGGCTCCATTCGCTCGGCCACGCTCACCGAATACGTCGGCTACGAAATCGGGGTCTCAATCACCGGCGATGAGCAGGTGCCGATGACGTTGATCGTGACCGAGGGCTTCGGCCTCCTTCCGTTGTCCCCTCGAGTGTTCGAACTGCTGAGAGAACTCGCGGGGAAGACCGCTTCCGTCAGCGGGCAGACACAGGTCCGTGCCGGAGCCGTGCGACCCGAGATTGTTGTTCCGCTCGATGAGGCACCGATGCGATCGGCCACACCCGGCGGAGAACTCCAAATCGGAAGCCGAGTCCGATGTGTTCGAACTCCGTATTTTGGCGAAATCGGCGAGGTCTCTGGGCTCCCGTTGGCCCCGGAGAAGGTCGATAGCGGCGCCGTCGTTCGGGTCGCAAGAGTTCGC
>JADYYL010000133.1 GCA_020853655.1 Deltaproteobacteria bacterium | reverse complement strand
GAATCGATCCGCTGTGGAGGATGACACGCTCCGAGGCTGTGCGGCGAGACGACTGCGCATCGATGGAGAACGCGTCTGCCGCTCATGGTATGACTTTCTTCCTCGTCCCAAGTTCTACGGGACGGGTCTTGTCTTCTGACCGCGCGATCTCGAGTTCGGGCAGGTGATATCCGAAGAGGCGCGACGACGAACCGAGTTCGCCTGTGATCAACATATTCTGACGCTGATGGGTCAGGTAGTTCCAGAACCAGCGACCGAGGACGAGGAGCTTATTGTCGAATCCGATCAGCTGTCCCAAGTGGACGACCGCCCAGATGAGCCACGCGGGAAGTCCCCGGAGAGACACGTGCGGTAGCTGGGCCACTGCGGCACCTCGACCAATCACCGCGAGCTGCCCCGCATCTCGGTATCGAAACGGCTCGATGTTTTTGCCTTGCAGGCGCGCAGAAATATACTTCGCCAAGTACTTCCCCTGTTGGATTGCAACAGGCGCCTGGCCTGGAAGCGGGGAACCGCTTCCGTCGTCGAGCGCGGCCAAGTCGCCGATCACGAACACATCTTCAGGGCCCTGATGTGTCGAGGTATCGGATGAGCGGAGAAGAGCAAGTCTCGGGGTGACGAGGATCCGCCCGGAGGCATCGCTCAACGCGTTCAGGCGCCGACGAAGTAAGTCGGCGAGTCCAGACGGACGGACACCGATTGCTCGCATGACCGTCGCTGTGAGAACCCGCTCACGTTTGCCCTGGCTATCGAGCAAGACGTACCCGCGTCCTATGTCGACGACTCTGGTTGAGATCCTCACGTCAACACCAAGCGAGCGAAGCCGACGCTCCGCGTCGTAAGAAAGCGCAGGCCGATATTGAGGGAGCAGGCGGTCATCTGCTTGGATGAGCATGATCTTCGCTTCTCTCGCGTCGATCGAGCGATAATTTTTGCGCAGGGTGCTCTGAGTGAGATCGGCGAGGGCGCCCGCAAGTTCCACTCCCGTCGGACCGCCACCCACAATGACAAAAGTCGTCAGCGCTCCACGAGCGTTGTGGTCTGCATATTGCTGCTCCGCTGTCTCCAGCGCCGCGAGGACCCGGGCCCTGATCGCGATAGAATCTTCTACAGTCTTCAGCGGCAGTGAATGTGCGGCCCAGCTCGAACTCCGCAGGTCGTTGTCTTCGGAGCCTGTCGCAACAACGAGCAAGTCGTATGGCTCTCGCCCGGAACGAAGGTGCACAACTCTCCGCTCGGGATCGAGCTCCATAGCTTCGGACTGAATGAAGCGCACATTGCGGTCGCCGCGAAAGATTTCACGAAAAGGAACAGCGATATCCCCCGGAGCGAGGGTTGCAGTTGCAACCTGATACAGCAGTGGCTGGAAGAGATGATAGTTTCGTCGGTCGACGAGAGTCACTCGAACGGGGAGCTTCGCGGCGGCTTTGGCGAGCGCCAAACCTCCGAACCCGCCGCCGATAATCAGCACTCGGGGTTCCTTGGGAAGACGCCGAGCAGAGGGATCGAGTCCCGGGGCCACACCTGACTTCTCTCGAGATCTATAATCCGTTTTCGACTTCATCCGACCACTATCCTCCACGGAACACCGCGCCGCAGTGGTCCGCATCATGCTGCACCTTTCGTATCAGCGTTACAGTGACGACATCAGAAAGTGCGTGAGCACATGTTCGGAGGAGAACGTATGGGAATATGCGATTTCTGCGGGAACAATTACGAGAAGACCTTCGAAGTCCGCTCCGGGGGAAAGACGTTTACCTTCGACTGTCTCGAGTGCGCCGCCCACGCGATCGCGCCTGAGTGCGAGCACTGTGGCTGTCTGATCATCGGGCATGGCGTCGAGTCCGGGGGGAGGTATTTCTGCTGCGAACACTGCGAGCGGGCGGTTCGTCAATCAGCCGTGAGCGATGAACCCGTGCTCGAAACATAACGACTGCGACGTTTGTCTTGAGCTCGCGCTTGGGCGGTGTCTCCTTTGGCAGCCTCCTCGTGGCCGCGGACTGTCCGCTCGCACCTCCCCGTTTTTGAGCTATTGGACTGGAAGGAGCTCGAAACGGAGTCGGATCGCTTCAGGTTGAAGAACAACGTGGCCCAATTCACCTCGACGCCGGCGCGATCCATCGAGAGAGAGCACTTGTTGGTCCGCCGAACCTTCTCGAAAACCTTGATGAAGATTCTTGGATGAAGATTCTTGTCAGGCACATCGCTACGCTGGCGTGAGAATCAGGGAAGCACCAATGTGCGCCGTCATGGATGGTCGTTCGTCCCGAGGAGATACTCAGGACATGGAAACCCACCCAAACATTGCACCCAATATTGAATCGACGAGTAACGAGGCCGAGGCGTGTGAGAGCCTCAGGAGCCACGGGTTCACCGAGAGCTTTGTCTTCGATCCGCCGGCTTTGCGCTGTTGTGAGACGGGCGAGCTCTTTCAAGCCTCGCAGATCGAGATCACGGGGATCTTTCGTTTTGAAGGGGAGTCCAATCCGAGCGATATGTCCGTCATCTACGCTCTGGAAGGAACGACCTTCTCTGGGAAGCTCCGCCGGGGGATCCTTGTGGACGCCTATGGTGCCTACGCGACGCCCCGTTTGGGTGATTTCCTCGAGAGCGTAACCGAGAATCGTGGAAAAGTTGCGGCGCTCGGGCAGGAGCTTTCGAAGACTTCAGGTGGGGTGTGAGGGCCGCGCTTCTCAGTTGACGATAGCTGCCGAAAGACGTCAGCGCTCTGCGACGTTCGGGAGTGACTCGATAGCGCTCGTTAACATCGGTGCCGGCAGCTGTCCGAAGATCTGTAGGAAACGGTGAGCGGCGGCTCGATATCCCGCACGGATATCGTTGCTCCAGCCTTCTCGGTTTTTCTGGAGTGCGATGAATGTGTATCCGTCGGCAATCTCGCGCACGGTGACCGAAGGGGAAAGAGCATGCCCCGCCCACGCGAGGGGCGAAGCATGCCGCCACCGCGTTATCGAATCGAGTTCGATACCATCGGCTTTCGTTCCATATCGGAATCGGGCGAGTCAGAAGCTGCTTCGCTGGTACTCGAGATGTCCGTTGCTCCTGTTCGCGTGAAGATATCCTTCGCCTTGTCTCTCCATGCGGCTCGGTCGCAATGGACAGACAAGAGTATTCCGCCGCTCTTTACGTGACCGTCGTATCGGTTGGCTTCATACTCCGGTATGCCAAGTCCGATCAGCGCTCCAGTCAGACCGCCAACGGCACTCCCAGCGCCAAGCCCGGCAAGCATTCCGACGATTGGTCCAGCCGCGATGAGCGGTCCCACGCCCGGAATCGCAAGTGAGCCGATTCCGACGAGCCAACCCAGCGCTCCACCGATCACCGCGCCGGAGGTTGCTCCTGTCGCCGCGCCCTCTGGCAGCTTCGACGCCATCGTATGGGCAAACTCTCTCGTGCTCTCATCTGAAGGCAAGAGAGCGGAGATATCCG
>JADYYL010000132.1 GCA_020853655.1 Deltaproteobacteria bacterium | reverse complement strand
CGGAAGCACTTCGAGACGCCGCTAGGAACGTTTCCACCAGCAACCGAGACGATCGATCGGATCGCCGCCGCCTACGGTACGGACCGCGCATTCGGCGAGGAGATTCTCCATCGGTCAGAGCATTCTTTGGAACTTCAGTTGCCTTTGTTGGCACATCGCTACGCCGGTGCGTTGCCGGAGATCGTCCCCATCCTGGTTGGATCGTTCCATCACCATCTTGAGACGAGGACGAGTCCTCGCGCTGGTGGAGAGATCGATGATTTCATCGGTATCCTTGCGTCGACACTCCGCGAGCTGCGCGATGCTGGACAACAGGTGCTTCTGTACGGTGGGGTCGATCTCGCCCACGTGGGGAAATTCTTCGGAGATACGGAGAGAATGAGCGACACGCAGTTACCGTCGATTGAGTACCGGGACCGTCAGCTTCTCGAAGCGATTTTCAGTGGTGACGGTGAAGCGCTATTTGAGCACATGGCGGAAGATACCGACCGGCGTCGCATCTGTGGGTTCCCTTCAATCTATACGATGTTGCATGCACTCGCTGACGCCGGCCAGCCCGTTCGCGGAGAGCTGCTCGAGTATCATCAGGCGGTGGACCCGACGAGCGACTGCACGGTCACATTTGCCACCGCGTATTGGTCACCGAGCGCAGTGAGGTAGGCTTTTTTGCGCGAGTGAGGCTCTCAGAGTCGGGTTCCAGAGCGCCGATTCGCTTTGAAGAAGATCACTCGATTCCCATCCGGGTCGCAGGCGACAAACTCTTGCCCCCACGCGCGCTCAACGATCTCGCTGATCATCCCGCTGTCCATTTCTTCGAGGTAGTTTCGTCGGGTGTTGCGATACTCTGGCTTCCCAGAGCGCCGAACGAGTGAACTCTGGAGCTTCTCAAATCCATTTCGCACTTTCACCACGAGGGTCGAGGGGCGGTCGGCCGCTGTTGCGCTTCGAGGGGAGGAACGAAGGAATATCTTTGAGTCATCGGGCAGCAATACCCCTGTCATTGGGGAGTTGTCTCGAGCCGGAGCGATCGAAAAGTCGAGCACGTCACGATAGAAGCTGAGCGAGCGCTGTGTATCGGACACATCGAGGATATTCCCTTCGACATGCACCACAAACCTGTCATAGATAGTTTTCTGAGTATGCCATCCGGACCAGAACATAACGGCGAAAATTATAGCCGTGTAAGTGGCGACCTGCGCTGGAAAGGACTTGAGTGTCATAGATTCGTGCTTCGTAGCGAATCGAGGTGACCGTCTGCTGGGACCCGTCCCAGCTTCCGAGTTTGGGGCTTCCGAGTTTGGGCGTTACTTTCTGGCGCAGCTGCTCCAGCGGCGGCTCGTTTGTCTCGGAGCCGATGCTCCCTAACGGTGGTTGTAGAGCATTTTGCGAATTCGTGCAGCTCAGCACTGTCGAATTCGCGTTGAATGAGCGCAGGTCCTATAAATCACGAGCAGGGCACTGGCTGGTGCTCGTGATTCGGGGTCGCGGAGGCGGACCGGTGTGACAGCAGGCATGGCGCACAGCCCCGCCGCGGTAAAGACACAAAGTGGCAACATGAGTAGCTCTCAGGAACACAACAGCTCAGGTCCTCTCATTCGCCGTTTCCGTGGAAGCACGGTGCTCCTGTTCCTGGCGCTGCTTGGAATCGGAATTTCGCTCTACCTCGATTTTCATCGAACGGGGACGATCAATCAGTATCAGGTCGACTCTTCGTTCTGCAGTTGGAACGAGACGTTCGACTGTGACTCGGTTGCGGCAAGTCCGTATTCTCAACTTTTCGGGGTGAGTTTCGCGTCGCTTGGCGCGCTGTTCTATTTCATTCTTCTCGGCCTTGCCGTTCTTCCGACTGCAAGCTCCAGCATGACAGAGCGCCGCTATTGGAATGTGATCCTTGTTCTCACGGTCGTCGCGCTTATCCCATCGGCGTATCTTCTTCTTGTTTCTGCATTCGTGCTGAAGAAGTACTGCGCACTTTGCCTCTCGCTCGATGTGCTCAACCTCGTGCTATTGGGTCTCGCGCTGACGCACTCCCGCCGAGCCCGCGCGGAGTCGGGTCAGCGCATAACGAATGCAATGTTTGAAGGGCTCGGCGTCATTGGAGTCTTCGCCGCCGCTCCTTCCCGACCGACGGAGCCCTATCGGATCATCTCCCTGCTTTCCGCTACGGCGCTTATCTTTCTGTTCTTTGCGCTCCAGCTCCTCCCCAGCTTTTTCGTGGAACGAATTTTTCGCGTGGAAGAAGAGCGAGAGTCTCAGGAGCTGATGGTCGATAAGTCCGTTGAGGAATGGGAGAACGGGAGGTTTCGTGCGCTTCCGCTGGACTTAGAGTCCAACCTTACCGAACGCGACTTCGCTCGCGGACCGGCCGATGCCACGGTAGAGGTTGTCGCCTACAGTGATTTCGAGTGCCCATTTTGCAAGAAGTTCGCTGCCTCAATCGAAGAGCTCCTCAAGCACCATCGTTTCCGGTTCATCTTCAAGAACTTTCCTCTCGACCAAAGTTGCAATTCGATGATCGACAAGAAGTTTCACGAGTTCGCGTGCGCTGCGGCGAAGTCTGTGCGTTGCGCAGGTCAGCAGAGCGTTGAGCTTTTCTGGAAGGCCCACGATGGAATCTTTGCTGCGGAGTTGGTCAGCGAGGATTTATTGAAGGCGCTGCCAAAGGAGATAGGGGCGGATACGACTCAATTCGAGAGTTGTATGGCAGGGGATGAAGCGTCAGCGAAGATCGTCAGCGATGTCGCCGAAGGCGAGCGCCTTCAGCTTCAAGGCACGCCAGCCGTTTTTGTCGACGGCAAGCAGATTCGCTACCCGACGGCAGAAGTGCTCGACGCGATTCTTACGAGAGCTGTTGAGAAAGGGCTTCCGTAGTTGAGGCTCGGCCGCCCTGCAGTGTTTGCTGCGTGCGTTGTGGAATAGAGAACTACGCGTCGTAAATCTGCGCGATCTCTTTTACCTGGAACACCGCCGCGTAAATGAGCTCTTCGACCGTCGCTTCTGCGAGATCGAGCTCAACGACATCGGCCGAAACCGCTGCCGCCATGAATCGCAATAACGAGCTGTCGCTCTGAAGATTGAATCGGAGATCGAGATCCGGAAAACGGACGTTCAATTCATTGG
>JADYYL010000131.1 GCA_020853655.1 Deltaproteobacteria bacterium | reverse complement strand
GCGCCGCGAGCGCAAGACCGCAGAGAACACTCGTCACACCGAAAACGATTCGCCGCGATCTCGCGTCCTGCGGAAGAGCCGAGAGGAACGCCGGGAGGCAAAATCCCAGGTCGTAGAAAAGCGTTTGCGGGGTACAGATCGCGACGACGGGCCCCAGTAACACGAGGTGCTCGGTAACCCGATCTCGCGACACCCAAAGTCTCAGCGCATACGCACCGAACAGACACAGCGCAACGCCCCCACCCACCGTTCGAGCGTTCTCGACGCTCACATCGAGAAATGGCGCGAGCGCATGAAATCCGCCGATGCATGATACCATCTGGTGCCCATTCACCCCGAAGTTTGCATCGCCGAAAGAGCGCGCCGCCGATACCCATTCCGCCAGCCAGTTGGGACCAAGCACACTCGCTCCGATGAGCCAATACATCGCCACGATCGGAATTGCGCCGATCAGCACGCCCCATCGCCGCGCACATATCCCGACAAGGAAAAGCGAGGGTAGGCCGAACTGAGGTTTGAAAAGCCAGAGCGCAAGCGCGGCACCCGCAACGAGTTCGTGTCGAACTCCAGGTCTGCGAAGCTGATCAAGCGCGACGCAGATAAGCAACAAGCTCACGGCGGTATTCTGCGCGGCGAGAACGCCGACAGCGACCGGCGCGAGCAGCAGACAGTAAAGCAACTCTGGTGAGCGACGAGTGCGAAGCGTCAGATCTGACCACCCAGCAACGACTATCGCGCTGACGTAACAGAGAAATAGCAGAGCTGTGGCGGTGAACTTCGCGGTGTCAGGGGTCAAGAGCGAGAGGGGCTGAAGCACCCGCGCCACGAAGGGCGGATAGGCGGAGATGAAGAACTGACCCTCGTCTCGAGGCCAGTATCGATTCTCGACCTCACGCTGGAGTTCGAGGTCATACAACCGATCGTTTTGGCCATTCGCGAGGATGACCGCCGGAGCGTAGAATCCGGGGAAGTCACCCCGCAAAAGCATGCTCGAGCGGGCACGATCCGTCAGCGCGACGAACAGAACCGCGATCACCATCCCGATCCATATCGTCATCACCAGGCGACGCTCTCGTGCCGGTGGAGCACCGGATCCGATCCGTCTATCCATGCGGAGCAATCTCGCTGTGCACTTCGCCTGCGGATTCCCCTGCGAGGAGCCGTTCGAGCGACTCGAACACGGAGAGCGCGGGAATCACCTTCATGCAGCGATTGTTGGAGCACGGAGAATGTCGATGATTCGCAGCAGAGTAGCAGGGGCTACACGCGAGCGAAGCATAGAACACACGAACGTGGTCACCGAGCGGTGCGTAACGGAGCGGGGTCTCCGGCCCGAACAAGACAAACGTGGGGATACCAACCAGCGCCGCCAAGTGCGGAGGCCCACTGTCGCTCGTCACGAGCGCCGACCCCTGTTCGAAAAGGCTGAGGAGTTCGGCGATGTTTGACGTCGAACCGGTCAGATCAAAGTAGCGTTGGGGATCGAGCGTTGCCCCGATCCGCTCGGCAAAAGTTCCCGAAGCAGCGAGTCCAACGGTGGCAACGACGACATCGGGAAAGCGAAGACAGAGGAGCGACGCCAGTTCTGTATACTCTTCAACCGGCCAACCCCTGAGGGCGAGCTGTCCTGGATCGGGATTAAAGAACACAATCCGGGCGCCTGGTTGCACGGTGAATATCGGCGCAAGGGTCTGTTGAGCAAACGCCCGCTCTGACTCTGTCGAAGTTCGGCGCGGCAGATTCCGCACATAGGGACGAACATCCTCCTTGAGCAACGGCTCGTCTTCGGCACCCACGGGCGATTGGAAAACCGACATCGTCAGACTCAGGAAGTTCAACGACATGTGCTGAGAACCGTTGTACATCACCCGATGTGTCAGCAGCGAGCCGCGATACAAACCCTCATCAGTGAAGTTCGAGAATCCAACCCGCGTCCGCGCGCCGCAGAGGTAACTGAGCAGCGCCGTAAATCGTGAGAAAAGCTCCAGGTCGATCGCAGTGTCGAGCTTCAACTTTCGAGAGAGGACTAAGAAACGGAGCGTCGAGACCACGAGTCGAAGAAACGAGCGGTCATCAAGCGTGAGGATCTGTTCATCCGGGATCACGTTGAGCAACGACACGCTTTCCCGATTGCTCCGAAAGATCAAAAAGTAGACAGACTCCGGAGACAGGCGACTCTGCAAATTGACGATGGAAGAATAAGCGAGCATCGCGCTCCCCATCTCGCTGAGTTCGATAAGCAGAACGCGCCTCGGGGTCGAACGCGGCGAAGGTCGTAGCCATCGCACCAGCCGATCAAAAACCGAGACCACCGCCGTCAGTGGGACACCCACCCAGTAATCGACCCGCTGCATGAACCGCACATCCATAATCTGGCCGCCCTCTCGCCACTGAGATCAAATTCATCCTCGGATATAAACGCCCCTGTCAGCGGGCAGCAAGAATCCGAGGAATAACTGCGTTTTATCCCGTAAACGGGTCTGTTTCGCACGGGATTTGCGTTCAGAGCGCCGAATCGCGCGATTGGGTGCATTTTTGTCAGCCTTCTCGGCACTGGCCAAGCATCAGAATGTGAGCTCAAACCTTGCAAGGGCAGAGACGGATGGGCATGAACATCATCATTTTCGACACGGATCCTTCCGCATGCCTGCGGATACGGAACCACCTCTCCCGTGCTATCGGGACGGCTCTCGTGCAGTTCGCTTACTCGCTGGAGGACCTCAATGCCCCTGCCAACGAAGAAACGCTCATTGTCGTCGGCGATGGCCTGGCGCCCGATCTGAGATGGAAAGCAATCGAATCGCTTTCCTATGCGGCGCGGAGTGCATCATTCGCCGTCATCGCTTACATCTCGGGAGAGGCCGATGCTGAGCGATCGCTAGCAATACGCGCCGGAGCTCATGGAGTGATCGCGGCCGGGGCGATCTCCTCTCGCCCCTTCGAAGAGGCGATGAAGAACGCGCGTCGACACTCGCGGGTCCCCGTCAGAGAGGTGATTGCGAGTCTTCCGTGGCTTCTTGAGCGGGTTGCAACGACCGTCGAACAGTCCTCGGTCGCGGCCTACCCCGATCGTCGACGCCTGATGTTGTCGGTACTTGAGAAGGTTTGAACGTTTTCCCCAAGAGCCTGGTTCACCGCGGCACGTTGGTTGAGTCCGCAGTGCGATGAAAGAGGCTCCCGCTCCTGTTGGCACGCGGGCTGATGACATCCCGCGAAGGGCGACGACTCAGCGGCCCCTAGGTTCCCGGCTCCGTGACCAACATGATCGGAGACTTACCGACGATATCGCTCACCGCTTGAAACCCTTGCTGTGCTTTCTTGCGGCCGAACGGATCGCAGATCAACCTGTTCCCCTCGATGAAGCGGTTCAACGTCGCATTGCCCAGATCGTTCACGAGAGTCAGATCTCCCCCAGCGTCGCGACACTTTCCCTGATAGTCGACTGCAGCAACATCGGCCGCGGTCATGCAGCTGCACCCGTTGATCGTGCAGCACGGGCGCAGCGGGAAGTAGATCCCCTTCGTTTGGGAGGCATAGTTGTAGAGCGCCATCGTTGGGAACAAGAATGAGCTATTGGTTGAGTCCCACGAGCTATCGACGAAGCCGTGCCCGAATCGGCGTCCCAGCCAGTCCGACATGCAATACGAGTTACGACCTGCGTCGTCGACCCACTGCTTCCGCCGCATTAAAGTGCTCCCACCATCTCCAGTACCCCCCATAATCACATTGAACGAGATCGGCGCTCCTGTGACCGGGTTAGAAATGTATCTCGGAAGATCAAGAGCGGCGTCGTTCATTGCGCTCGTGTAGAATCCGTCGGCCCAAAGACGATCCGTCGTGTTGGGACAGCCTCCGGTGCCACATCCTGTCATTCCGGACGTGAAGAGGATGAACACATCACGCACACCTGGGGTGTGCGCCACTTGCAACATTTCGCGGGCGCGCAACATTGTGTACGCCAGATTAAAGTGCCGCGACGTCGGAAACAGCGCTTTTGTCGCAACCCGACTGGCCCATGCGGATGCGGTGTCGCCAGAGCCCGGATCGTACGGGCGCGTGGCATCAAAGAGGATTTCATAAGGCGTATTCACGACCCCACTGCGAATAGGTCTCGACATCCCCACAACACGCTGATTGTAAATATAATCCTCTGCTCCGAGAAATCCGAACTGATCGCCCCAAGCATTGCGCGCCTCCATGAGTTCCATGATTCGGTGAACCGAAGCGAGGTAGGTTTGGAGCGGCTCCGGAACACTCGCTTGATTGAGGAGGTAGCTCCGAGTCGAGGGTCCGTAAGCTCTCGAAGGGTCGCGACGAGTAATTGTCTGACAAGAAGGGCCCAGGGTGTAGTCGTCCCGGTATTGCATCGGCATCGGGACGAGAGGAGGCAGATTCGTCCGAACATGGGGGAGAGCCTCGAACACTTGGAGTGCCGTTTGACGCCCGATTTGGTAGCCACTGCCAGGATTGGCCAGTGAGTTGTCGAGGCCGGATTGAATGGGAACAGTGGCGCAGGTGCCAGACAACTCCAGCGCGTACTCGGCGCGAGGAGCGGTAGATCCGTCCGGAAGTGGGGTGGCCTCTCGCCAGAAATTATCTGACGCTGAGAAACTCGATAGATCAACCGCGGCGACCACGTGCATCGGCGCCGAGGCTGCAATCGCTGTTACGCGAAACGAAACGGTATCGCGTCCCAAGATACGCATGAAGATTGTTTTCAACGGCGACGCATCCGTGTGCTTGAGTTCAAGCTTCATGGCGGTGCCCCTATCCGCGTTTCCGACGGATGAGAACGTTCGAGTGGTAAAATTCCAGTTTCCAGGAGTGAGCATTCCGTTCTGACCCGCGCCAAGGCCGTTGCGTTGAATATCGTCGCGCTGAGCCGCTGAATCCACGAAGAAGTATCGGCCGAGGGACGAGTTGATATTCTGGTCGCGCTCAGCAAGTGCGCGTGCACGCGTCACTGCGCGGTCGATTCGGGCGATG
>JADYYL010000130.1 GCA_020853655.1 Deltaproteobacteria bacterium | reverse complement strand
CGTTCCCTTATTCCGGTTACGAGCAGTTCGACTTCGACGTTCCACTGGGATCGAAGGGCGATAACTTCGATCGCTTTCACGTTCGGTTCCTCGAAGTTTGGCAGTCCATCCGCATTATCGAGCAGGCATTGAAGCGGCTGCCCGACGGACCGATCAACATCGATAATCCGCACATCATCATGCCCCCGAAGGATCAGGTTTACGGATCGATCGAGGGAATGATCAGCCAGTTCGAGATTGTGTTCCGCGGCATTGAGCCGCCAAAGGGTGACGTCTACTTCCCCGTTGAGGGAGGGAATGGCGAGCTCGGATTTTATCTCGTCTCAGATGGAACCGGAAAGCCGTATCGTTGCCGCGTGCGTCCGCCGTCGTTTATTTCGATGGGGATCATCGGACCGATGCTCGAAGGAAATATGATTGCCGATTTCGTCCCAATTTTTGGGATGATCAATATGATCGGCGGCGAGTGCGATAGGTAGGAAAGTATGACGCAGGGGACCGGCCAGACATCGGCAGCGACGGACCTTCGACTTTCCGATGCTGCGGAGAAACGCCTTCAAGAGATCATCGGTCGCTATCCGAATGCGAAGTCCGCAGTGATGCCTGCGCTCTATATCGCGCAAGAGGAACTAGGTTGGGTGACGCGTGATGCTGTGTATTGGGTCGCTGCGCGGCTCAGTCTCGCGCCTTCTCACGTGTATGAAGTCGCGACGTTCTACACGATGTACTACAAGAAGCCCGTCGGGAAGTACCACGTTCAGGTGTGTCGCACGTTAAGCTGCATGCTCCGTGGAGCGAAGGATCTGACTCAGTGCGCGCGGCAGCGGATGAAGGTTCCCGCTGGTGAAGTCACGCGGGACGGGATGTGGAGCTTTGAAGAGGTGGAGTGTTTGGGGAGCTGCGGCACCGGGGCGATGGCGCAAATTAACGATGTTTTCTTTGAGAATCTGACGCCTGCGAAGTTGGAAGCGCTCATGGATCGAATCGAGAAGGAGCAACCCGATCTGCGCTTCTCGACGGTTCGTCAAGATCTCGGCGGAGGGCTTCCCGATCTGCCACGCTCCGAGGCGTGGACGAAGGATGCAGACCCTTCGAATGTGAAGGGGTAGCATATGGCGCAGCATCACAAGATCCTTACTCAGAACCTCAACTTCGACGATCAGTCGCAACTCGCTGCGTATGAGCGGCGCGGTGGTTACAAGGCGATCCGAAAGGCGCTCGGCATGTCACCAGACGCCGTGACGGCCGAAGTCAAAGCGTCCGGCCTTCGTGGACGTGGCGGTGCCGGATTCCCAACCGGTATGAAATGGGGCTTTGTTCCGAAGAACACCGGCAAGCCTGTTTATCTTTTGAACAACGCGGACGAGAGTGAGCCGGGAACGTTCAAGGATCGCGTCCTCATGGAGCGCGATCCGCACCTCTGCATTGAGGGAACGATGATCGGCGCTTGGGCGCTGGGATCCAACTGGGCGGCGTTCTACATCCGCGGCGAGTACGGCTACCCCGCGCTGCAGATTCAGCGTGCGGTCGATGAGCTCTATGCCAAGGGCTACCTGGGCAAGAATATCTTTGGCTCCGGCTACAATCTCGACATCGTGGTTCATCGCGGCGCAGGCGCTTACATCTGCGGCGAAGAAACCGGGCTGATCGAATCTCTCGAGGGTAACAAGGGACAGCCACGAATTAAGCCGCCGTTCCCGGCGGTCGCCGGTCTCTACGGGTGTCCAACGATCGTGAACAATACGGAGACGCTCGCGGCCGTGCCGTGGATCATCGAGAACGGCGCAGCCGCATACGCTGCAATCGGGACCGAGAAATCTCCAGGAACAAAACTCTTCAGCGCATCGGGTCACCTCAACAAACCTGGCGTCTATGAGGTCGATCTCGGCTATCCGCTGCTCGAGTTTATCGAGAAGGAATGCGGT
This sequence comes from Deltaproteobacteria bacterium, assembly GCA_020853655.1. Lineage (GTDB taxonomy): Bacteria > Bdellovibrionota_C > UBA2361 > SZUA-149 > JADYYL01 > JADYYL01. The sequence goes on along the minus strand of JADYYL010000130.1, from coordinate 2,096 downwards.
GGTGTCTGGAATGGGCGGAAGCTCAAGGCCGTGATCCCTGGGGGATCCTCGGTGCAGGTACTGCGCGCGGATGACCTCGAGGGTGTGAAACTCGACTACGAATCGATCAAGGCTGCGGGGAGCATGCTCGGCTCGGGCGGGTTTATCGTGATGGACGACACGGTCGATATGCTCGATGCCGTGATCAACCTTCAACATTTTTACACTCACGAGTCGTGTGGCCAGTGCACACCATGTCGTGAGGGTGCTCGATGGGTCGAATCGATCTTCCGCCGAATTGAACGGCGGCGCGGCGCGCCGTCAGATCTGCTCCTGATGCGGGACGTCACTTCGCAGATCGCGGGACACACGATTTGTCCTTTTGGCGACGCCCTCGTCACTCCGGCGTTGAGCTTCATTGATAAGTTTCCAGAAGAATTCCAAGAGCGCATCGACGCGGCGATCGTCTCCGACGATCTCCCCGAGGAGTCGGCGTCGAGTCACTAACGTATCCGGAACGAGTTTATGGCTGAGCTGGTCAATCTGACGATCGATGGTCGAGCGGTCTCCGTTCCGAAGGGAACGAACCTGATCGAGGCCGCGCGCCTCGCTGGGATCGACATCCCTTATTATTGCTACCATCCGCACCTCTCGGTCGCTGGCAACTGCCGGATGTGTCAGGTGAAAGTCGAGGGACAACCGAAACTGACGATCGCGTGCAACACTGGCGCGACCGAAGGGATGGTGGTGAAGACACAGCACTCGGCGCCTGAGGTCGAGAATGCGCAGCGCGCGACGCTTGAGTTTTTGCTGATCAATCATCCCCTCGATTGCACGGTGTGTGATCAAGCCGGGCACTGCAAACTTCAAGACTACTACTACGAATACAACACTCAGCCGTCGCGTTTCATCGAGGACAAGCAGCACAAGGTGAAAGCCGAAGTGCTTGGGCCTGAGGTGATTTACGACGGGGAACGTTGCATCGTCTGCACCCGCTGCTCCCGATTCTGCGAAGAAGTGACCAAGACGAGCGAACTCGGGGTCTTCAATCGAGGGGATAAGTCCGTGATCAGTGTTTTCCCTGGTCGCGAACTCAACAACCCGCTCTCGGGAACGGTGGTCGACCTCTGCCCAGTTGGTGCGCTGACGCATCGGCGGTGGAGGTTCAACACTCGTATTTGGTACACGAATCAGAAGAACTCCGTCTGCGCCGGATGCTCAACGGGGTGTAACGTCAATGTTGCCGTTCGCGACGGAAAGATCGTGCACGTCAAAGGGCGCCTGAACTCCTCCGTGAATCAAGAGTGGATGTGCGACGAAGGTCGTTACGGATTCAATCGATTTCAGCCTGAAGCTCGAGCTGCTGGAGCATCTGTCCGGACGGGAAGTGCGCTTGCTCCATCAACGATCGATGCCGCACTCCAAGCCGCATCGGCGCTCGCCGGCACCGGAAACGATGCGGCAATGTTCCTCTCTCCGTTGCTCACACTCGAGGAGGGCTGGGTCGCGCTTCAATTCGCCGAGAAGGTCATGGGCATTACGCCAGGAAGCGGGCGAATCGCGATGCAGATTCGCACACGCGAACTGACCCCGGTTGAGGCGGTGCTTGTCAGCCCGGACTACGCCGCGAACGCGCGTGCCGCGACGGTGCTCGGGTTGATCGACGGTCAGTTACAAGACTGGCGGAAGATCCTTCAGGCGCAGTATCAGAACCTGCTGAATCAGATCCGAAAGGAAGGAGTGAAGCGCTTACTGTTTGTCGGCGATTTCTCACTCCTCGAGGATGACGTCGATGCTGAACTCCGAGCAGCGCTCGAGTCCGCGGCGACGGTCGTCGCGATTTCACCACGAGTCCCGTCGGCGGGAGGCGTTGAACGCTTTGCCCACGTGTTCTTCCCGGGACGGACGGCGAACGAGAAGGGTGGGATCTATGTGAACGGCAGCGGTCGCCTTCAACGAGTTCGCGCACTGCTCGACCCCCCGTTTGGAACCTTTCCGGAGTGGCTCACTCTCGAGAAGATTGCGCGTGCGGCAAAGAGAGCACTGCTCCCAGCGGAAGCGATCGATGAGCGGGCACTTTTCCGCACGATGGTTCAAGCAGTTCCGGCGCTGAAGGG
>JADYYL010000129.1 GCA_020853655.1 Deltaproteobacteria bacterium | reverse complement strand
CACTGCGCTGACATTATTTGGACTGTTCGGGAGCTTCTACGCCTACTTTGGCTATCCCCTTGTCCTGCGCTTCCTCCTCTCTCAGGGCAAACGTGTTACTCCTCCTGGCGCGACAGCGGGCCTACCCGACGGCGTCTCGATTGTTATTGCTGCTCGAAATGAAGAGCGCGTTATTCGAGAGAAGATACGCAAGACACTTGAATTGCCCATCCCCGCGCAACTGACACGTGGAGTCGAGATCATCGTGGCGTCAGATTGTAGCGACGATCAAACTGATGCGATCGTGAGAGAGTTTGAAGGACAAGGAGTTCGGCTTGTCCGGTCGTCGGAAAGGAAGGGGAAGGAGTTCGCGCAGGCGATGGCCGCCGATCGCGCGAAGCACGACATCGTGCTTTTCACGGATGCCAAGGTCTCCCTTGATGCGGATTTGCTTGAGAAGCTTCTTCCCTATTTTGCGGACCCGAGTGTCGGTGCTGTCAGCAGTGTCGATCGAGTCGAGCAAGTCGAGGGCGGTGGAAGCGGTGAGGGCATGTATGTCCGGTATGAGATGTGGTTGCGGTCGTTAGAGACCGCGTTCGACAGCGTCGTTGGTTTGAGCGGCTCTTGTTTTGCGGTTCGACGCCGACTCTGCTTGACGATGCGAAGTGACATCCCCAGCGACTTCTCGCTCCTTCTTGAGGCACGGGCCCGCGGTCTTCGTGGTGTCTCTGCCGAAGATGTCATTTGTCGGTACCGAGCAGTGAAGACGGAAGAAGAGGAGTTTGAACGGAAGGTTCGAACGGTCTTGCGTGGGATGACCGCGCTATTCGTCTGCCGGGAGGTGATGGATCCGCGGGCCTACGGCACCTTCGCCTGGCAGGTGATCAGCCATAAGCTCATGCGTTGGCTTGTGCCTCTGTTCCTTGTTGTATCGACTCTTGGTTCGATAGCGCTCGCAGACGAGTCACTCTTTTTCTTGCTCGTCGCGAACGGGTCTCTCCTGTTCTTCGGTATCGCGTTCCTGGCGTATATCAAGCCGTCTTTGCGCGAGCGCTCGTGGGCCAAGGTCCCACTCTTTTTCTCCGTCGTGAATCTCGCCATCGCCGTCGCCTGGATTCGCTACTTGTCAGGCCGGCGTGCTACAACGTGGCAGCCGTCGGCGAAGATGGACGGCGCCATAAGCCCGATACGATGACGACTTATAACGTTGCTGCGTGTGCCCTCAATCAGACGGCACTCGACTGGGACAAGAACTTCGAGAACTTGAAGCTCGCGCTCGAGGAAGCGCGTGCAGCCGAGTTGCGATTTGTCTGTTTCCCGGAGCTTTGTATTTCCGGGTATGGCTGCGAAGATGCTTTCTGGTCTCCGGACGTGCAGAGGCTCTCGCTTCAGGTGCTCACGGAGCTCCTCCCCCACACCATCGGACTCGCCTGTTCCATCGGACTTCCACTACTCGTCGACGGTGCACTCTACAGCGCCGCTGCTGTGTGCGCGAACGGCAGGCTGTACGGCTGCTCGCTGAAGCGCTATCTCGCCGGCGACGATGTTTACTTCGAGCCTCGTTGGACCGGGCGTGCCGATCAAGGCGAGCTTGCGTTAGGCGACGGGCGCGTGAATTACGAGCGGCGCTGGTTTCGTCCATGGGCCGCCGGGACTCGATCCATCATCGAGTATCAGGGACAGAAGGTTCCGGTCGGAGATCTTGTTTATTCGTTCGGCGGAATCACTCTTGGATTGGAAATCTGCGAGGAAGCGTGGGTTACTGATCGCCCAGCCAAACGGCTCTCTACTGAGGGCGTTGGAATAATTTTCAATCCGAGCGCGAGCCACTTTACGCTGGGGAAAGTGCAGCGACGACGGGAGATGATCTCGGCGGCGTCACGGGATTTCAATGCCGTATACCTTTACGCGAATCTGCTCGGGAATGACTCTGGCCGACTGATCTTTGATGGTCACGCGGAGGTTGCCGAAAACGGGATATCGAAATCGTGTGCTCCACGCCTCTCGTTTCGCGAACGGAGCTGGGCCCTCGCGGCACTTGAACTTCCGACGGCCAAAGAAAGCGCTCGCCGAGATGTCGAGTGCCCTTCCTTCGAGCCGAGCAGAACCATCGTCGCCGTCAGCCGCTCTGCAGCCTGGGAGACGAAAGGGGAGCTTCGCTATGAAGAGCTGTGCCATGCAGAGGCACTCGGATTGTTCGATTACATGCGCAAGAGCCGATCGAACGGGTTCGTCGTCTCTCTCAGCGGCGGCGCCGATTCCGCTACTGTGAGCTATCTTTCCGCGCTCGCGTTTCGGTTCGCGGAAGCCGAACTCGGACTCGACGGACTTGCAGTACGAACTTCGGCCCCGGTCGCGAACAGCCTCGACGAACTCGTCCGCTCAAACCTGACCTGTGTCTATCAAGCGACCGAGAACAGCTCCGAAACGACCAAAGTCGCGGCGGAGACGCTGGCTTCTGCGCTCGGCGCGACGTTTCTCGCATTCGATGTTGATCCGATCGTGAAGCAATATCTCGGGCTTCTCGCCTCGGCGCCGACGAATGTCGGACTCCCGAGTCATCTCACCTGGTCGGAACACGACGTCCCTTTGCAGAACATTCAGACGAGGGTGCGAGGTCCAAGCGTCTGGATGATTGCGAACATCCGGAACGCGCTGCTCCTCGCCACTTCGAATCGCTCCGAAGCCGCCGTCGGATACGCGACTATGGATGGCGATACCTGCGGCGGACTCAGTCCGATCGCTGGGCTCGATAAAGTGTTCATACGTAAGTTTCTCCGCTGGGCGGAAACCACAGGTCCGCTTGGTTTCGGCCCGTTCGGCCCGCTCCGGGCTGTGAATGTGCTCGAGCCGACCGCTGAGCTCAGGCCCCCGTCGGCGCAGCAGACAGACGAGGGAGACCTCATGCCCTACGACGTCCTCGATGCGATCGAACGAGCATTCCTCGTCCGAAGGATGTCCCCGGCGCAGATCGCAGAGGAGCTCCCACGCACTTTCCCTGGACACTCGAGCCCTCAATTGACCGATTGGGTAGAGCGATTCTTTACGCTTTGGTCGCGGAATCAGTGGAAGCGAGAGCGCTATGCTCCAGCCTTTCATCTCGACGAGGAAAGCCTTGATCCAAAATCGTGGCTTCGTTTTCCGATCCTCTCCGGTGGTTTCCGCCGAGAGCTGCGTGAGATGCGAGCGCGCATTCCGAAGTCGCCGCCGGGTGGGGGCCAACGATGAACGTCGCAGGCGAAGCCAAAGAGAAGGTCGACTCGTCGCTCTCGACCGCGCTTCGGGCCCTCTTCGTCTTCCTCCTCCTGTTTGGGCTGTATTGCTCGCTCGCGTCAGAAAAATCGTTTTCCTCGAAGGGAGAGTCGAGAGAAGGGCTCGTCGTCAAAGACATGTTCGAGCAGCAGAACTTTGTTCTGCCGCTGCGCAATGGGGTGGACATCCCCTCGAAGCCTCCCTTGTTTCATTGGCTTGGCGCCTTTTCGATAACGACCCTGCAGCTCCCCGCTGAGCTTGCCATACGTCTACCGTCCGTCTTCTCCGCCGCTTTCATCTTGATGCTGTTCTTCTTTTTCGTTGGGCAACGTTCGTCGCATCGGCTTGCTGCCCTCGCCGTCATCATCTGCGCCACGACGTTTGAGTGGGGGAGGGGAGCAGTTCTCGCCCGCGTCGATATGTTGTTCTCCGCGCTTCTTGCCGCGTCCTTCATGCTTTTTGCGCGCTTTCTTGCGACAGACGATGAGCGTCGTTGGAGAGGGACGCTCTACGTGATCGGTGGATTCCTTGGATTCGCAGTGCTCACCAAGGGCCCCATAGGGCTGGTGCTGCCGTGGCTCGCCTTCGTGCCGACGTGGGTCCTCTTTCGCGGACAGAAGCTGATTCGAGCCGACCGCGGGCAGTTCATGGAGGAGATCCGACTCTTCGCGGTCTCCGTGGCAATCTCGATCGGAATCGGGCTTTGCTGGTATGTGCCAGCGTTCTTTCAAGGCGGTGCGGCATTCGTCGACACGCACCTGTTCAAAGAGAATCTTGCGCGGCTTCTGCACCATCCCGGTTACGACATCGGGCACGAGGCACCGTTCTACATGACCTTCGTCGAGCTCATCAGCGGCTTCATGCCGTGGAGCTTCTTGTTGCCGATCGTTGTGCTGTGGCTACGCAGGGAATGGAGTTCGGTGCGATCTGATCCGACGATTATCCTCTCGTGCTGTTGGCTGGGAGTCTTCCTGTTGATCTTCTCGATCTCCGAGAGTAAGCGGCCGGTGTATTTGCTCCCCGCGTACCTTCCGCTCTCGCTTCTCCTGGCACACGCCGTCTCGTCTCATGCTCAGTCGCCCGCCGACGGATGGGTGCGGCGGAGCTTCCGCTGGTTCGCGATGGGAATCCTTATCATTTGCGGAGCCGTCGGAGTGTCGCTCATCCTCGCAGCCGCTCTCCCCGCGCGCTGGTTCCTGTCAGCCTCGGATGTACTCCTGTGGCTCGATGCGGTGCGCGCCAATCTCTTGTCTCGGTGGTGGATACTCCTTGCGGGAGTGGGCAGCGCGTGGATCGCGGACCGCGCGTTTCAAGCGGTGCGAAACGCAGAGATTGAGCGTGGGCTCCTCGGTTGTGGTGTCGCGGGACTTCTCACGGTCTGCGTGATTGGACTGGGGGTTGTCTCGCCGGTTTCCCGGGTAAATTCGCCTGAGCCATTTGCGGCGGAAATGGAAACCCTCGTGCCAGAGGCGGCTCTGTTGGTTCAGTTCCGACACGATTTCTATCCGCTGCTGTTTAGTGCTTCACGCAATATTCCCCGGGTCCTCGACGAGTCGATGCCGAATGGCGAGTTCTTCGTGGTGAGCGCGCGCAGGGATCTCGATGAACTCCGTGCACTTGTGGATCAGTTTGAGTTGATATTGCAGAGCACCGGCCCCCAGGCGGAGGGGCGGGATGGTTTGGTGCTTGTTCGGGCTGAGCGCCATGCCCGTGCAGCGCTTGATTCCGCTTCGAATTCAGCACCGGTGCTTCCAGCTCCAGTGCCGTGACCAATGCTCCTGGGATGTTTGCGACTGCGATCGATTCCTGATAATCACGGCACTTCTCTCGTCAATGGAGCCGAGCGCTGCTCGGAGAGCGTATGAAGATTAAAGAGTTCATCAAGCACAATTTTCGCCACTTCAACGCCGCGACCGTCGTCGATGCGTCGGAAGCTTACGTTAAGCATCTGGACAAGGGCGGAAAGATGATGGTGACCCTCGCAGGTGCAATGAGCACCGCGGAACTCGGTGTCACGCTCGCCGAAATGATCCGGAAGGATAAAGTGCATGCCATCACGTGCACGGGGGCAAACCTCGAGGAGGATGTCTTCAATCTCGTCGCCCACGAACACTACAAGCGTATTCCTGCATACCGCGAGCTGTCCGCGAAGGAAGAGGTCGCGCTTCGCGAGAAGGGAATGAACCGCGTCACGGATACTTGCATCCCTGAAGAGGAGGCGATCCGTCGGATTGAGAAGGAGGTTCTCGCGCTGTGGAAGAAGGCGGATGTTGAGGGGAAGCGCTACACTCCTCACGAATACATGTATGAGCTGCTCCGCAGCGGAGTCGTCAAGGATCGGTATCAGATCGACCCGAAAGACTCCTGGCTGATCGCTGCGATGGAGAGGAACCTTCCGATATTCGTTCCCGGATGGGAGGATTCGACGCTCGGCAATATTTTCGTGGCACACGTGATCGAGAAGGACCTCTCGAACGCACTCGTCGTGAAATCTGGCCTGGAGCAGATGCAGGGTCTCGTCAGTTGGTATCGTGAGACGGCGCCGAAGCACGACATTGGCTTCTTTCAGATTGGTGGCGGGATCGCTGGCGACTTCCCGATCTGCGTCGTGCCGCTCATCCAACAAGACCTTCGGGAGCAGTGCAAGTTCTGGGGTTACTTCTGCCAGATCTCTGACAGTACCACTTCTTACGGTTCTTACAGTGGTGCGGTTCCGAACGAGAAGATCTCGTGGGGCAAGCTGACGGAAGCAACGCCACGATTTGTCATCGAGTCAGACGCCACAATCGTTGCGCCGCTGATGTTCGCCTATATCCTGGATATGTAGGACAAACCGCAGGACAGCTCTCGGTGTCGCACCGATAAGTGCGACCAGAGATAGAGAGCGGTTTCGAGAACCGCTCTACAGAAACCCGTGACCCGGAGTGAGATAGTTCACGACATAGTCGTGAATGCTTTCTTCGAGTGAACGAAATGAAACGGGACATCCCGCCGCGGCCAAGCGATTCATGCTGGCTTCCGTGAAATACTGATATCGATCGCGCATTCCCTCTGGCATCTCGACGTAGTTGATCTGCTCGGGCGCCTTCATGGCGCTGAATACGGACCGCGCGAGATCGTTCCAGCTCCGGGCCTTGCCAGTGCCGAGATTGAAGAGTCCACGGACTTCCCGATGTTCAAGGAGCCACATCATCGCATCGACGCAATCCTTGACGTAAATAAAGTCGCGCTTCTGTTCGCCGTCGGCGAAGTCGTTCCGGTAGGAGCGGAAAAGGCCGAGCTTGCCGGTCGAGCGGATCTCTTCAAAAGCCTTGACGACCACGCTTCGCATGTCTTCTTTGTGGTACTCGTTCGGGCCGAAGACGTTGAAGTATTTCAGGCCGACGAGCTTTGCTGCCGCTCCACTTTCTCGAGCCCAGAGATCGACCATGTGCTTCGAGTATCCGTAGACGTTTTGAGGGACGAGCGCGGAAAGCAGAGAAGGGTCATCAGAGAAGCCGTTCACGCCGTCGCCATAGGTGGCTGCGCTTGACGCATACTGCATGTAGACGCCGCGGGAGATCGCCCACTCCGCGAGTCGCCGAGTGGAGCGGTAGTTATTCTCCATCATGTAGTCTGCGTTGCGTTCTGTCGTCGCGCTGCATGCACCGAGATGTACAATGGCGTCGATGTTACCGAGTGCCTCTCCACTGGCGAGGCGTGAGGAGAAGTCCCCGATCGATACGAGATCGGAGAATTGTCGGCCGCGCAGATTCTTCCACTTGTCGGAATGACCGAGGTCATCGACAACGAGCACGTCGGAGCGTCCGGCTGCATTGAGCTTCCAGAGGAACGCGCTACCGATAAAACCGGCGCCGCCGGTGAGGATGATCATCGTGTCTCCATTCGCAGTGGCATCTGTCACGCGGGCGAGGGCAATCGCGCCGGGCGAATTCAAGGCGATTCGGGGAAATTCTCGACCTAACCGTCCGCCCGACTATCGGAGCGAAACAGAATCACCCCCGATCGTCAATCAACCTCGCGAAATCAGACGCATTCGAGATTTGCCTCGTACGAGAGAAATGCGTAAACTGCGCCACTTTCCTAGGGAATAGCTATGGCCGCCGAAATGCAAAGATCCACTACTCAGCCTGAATCACTCGTCTCAACCGAATGGGTCAGTGAGCATCTCGCCGATGCCAACGTTCGGCTCGTTGAGTCAAATGAGGATCCAATCCTCTATCGCTCTGGCCATATCACGGGTGCCGTCGAAGTTGACTGGACTCGGGATCTCAACGACCCATTGCAACGCGACTACCTCAACGGCGATGCGTTCTCCGCTCTCATGTCGCGCATCGGCGTTACGCCCGACACGACTGTGGTGTTCTACGGTGACAAGAATAATTGGTGGGCGACTTACGCCTTCTGGGTCTTCTCGTTGTTCGGGCACAAGAAGCTCCGCATCATGGATGGTGGGCGGATGAAGTGGGAGAAGGAGGGGCGCTAGGTGACTCGGGAAGCAACCTCTGTTTCTCCAACCACTTACCCTGTGGTTCAACGCAACGACTCGGAAATCCGGGCGTTTCGTGACGAAGTTCTCGTTCATTCTCGCAATCGAGGCGCGCTCATCGACGTGCGCAGTCCAGAGGAGTATTCCGGCGAACGACTGCACATGGAAGCGTATCCGAACGAGGGAGCTCTTCGCGGGGGGCATATTCCGTCGGCGAAAAGCGTCCCCTGGGCGCGGGCCGTGAATCCCGAGGACGGCACTTTTCGGCCGCTTCGTGAGTTGCAGGATTTGTACTTGAGCGGTGCGAGCATTGATCCAAGCAAACCGGTCATCGCCTATTGCCGGATCGGAGAGCGGAGCAGCCACACGTGGTTTGTGCTCAAACATCTTCTCGGTATCGCCAACGTGAAGAATTATGACGGAAGCTGGACGGAGTGGGGTAATTCCGTCGGCCTCCCGATCGAGAAGCCATAGCGCCGGCGTCCCAGGGTAACCGGATTATGGCGATTCCAGCGCAACTCAACGAGATTCTCGAGCTGTTTCAGTCAGCTGAAGATCCCACGTTTCGCGCCGATCTCCTCATCGACTTCGCCGCACGATTCTCTTCTGCTGACGCTGATCTTGCGGTGCGCCCGTTCCTCAAGGAACAACAGGTTCCGGGCTGCGAGTCGGAGGTCTATATCTTTCCGAAGCTGTTGCCTGATCAGACAATCGACTTCCAGTTTGCCGTTGAGAACCCGCAGGGTGTTTCCGCGAAAGGACTCGCTGTGATTTTGCGGAACTCTCTGAGGCACGTTCCTCTCGAGGAGGTCGCGGCGCTCGATAGCGAGCTGGTCTACACGGTATTCGGTCGAGGACTCTCGATGGGCAAGGGGCGAGGTCTGATGGGGATGGTGAACATGGTGAAATCGATTGCGCGAGAACATCTCCGCCACGCCAAGGAGATGGAGCTATGAAACGAGCGACCAATGCACTTCGACGTCCGGAAGAGGTCGTGAGTCATGTTGTCCCCGTGACGGACGCCCCGGATTCGCGCCTCCGCTTGCGTCACATCGCTCTGGATCTCCTGTTGCTCGCGCCGCTCCTCATCTTCGTCTGCTTCTACAACCTCAACGATCAGTCGATCCATCACGTCGACGAGGCGACTCACGTTCGAGTGACACAGGAGATGCTCCGTGACGGGCAGTGGTGGGATCCGAAGAGCTTCGGCAAGCTCTACTTCAACAAGCCGCCTTTTAAGATGTGGCTCACCGCGATTCCGGTGATGCTCCTCGGAGAGTCGAATTTCTCCTACCGAGTCATCGATGGATTGTGCGGCGTTGGAACGGCGCTTCTTGTTTACGGCCTATCTCTCTTACTCTTTCGCTCCCGTTTGGCTGGGATCTTCTCCGTTATCGTCCTCCTGAGCTGCAGGTCGTATGTGTTCGTCCACGGCGTGCGAACCGCCACGCAGGACGCCATGCTGATTCTGTTGGCGACGACGGCGATGATAGCGGGTTACAAATTCTTTGAGGTGCTTCGTACTTCGGCGTATCCGGTTCTGCGGAGCCGATACCCGGAAGGTGTTTGGCGCTATGCGGTCGTCGGCGGCGTCGCGATCGGTTGCGCCGTATTGACGAAGAACGTTGCCGGCTTTTTGCCGCTTGCCATGTTGGGGATCTTTGCTCTGCTCTCGGGTGATGTGAAGCGCGTTCTCGAGCGGGGGAAGCTTCCGTTTCTCGCGGTCTGCCTTCTGAGCGTCCTGCTTCCCGCCCTCTACATCGTGCCGCGTTACTTTGCCCATCCCGAGATCACCCTAGTCATGTTTGGCCAGGAAGTCGCGGATCGCGTTGCTGGGGGGTATCACAATCAAGACAGCTTCACGTTCTATTTCAGGCGACTGTTCCGTTACCGAGCCGGAGTGCCGCCGGAGCTGATTTATGCGGGGTATGCGCTAGCAGCGTATTGGATCGTGCGGCGTTACGATCGGCGGTATTTGTTTCTCGCCATCTGGGGAGCATTCCCCGTGTTGCTCTTCACGTTTATTCCGTCTCGCCTGACCTGGTATATGGCGCCGGCATTCCCGGCGATGTCAGTTCTTGCGGGCATTGCCATGGCGAAGAGTGTCGAGGGCGTCTCGCAGGCGTTCCGTCGGAAGACGCCGACAGCAATAGGCGCCGGCGCTGTGTGTCTCGTGCTTCTCGGATTCTTCGCTTACGGATTGACGAAGAACTATCTCTTCGTCACGGAGAAGGTGATCTGGCCGAATCGCGGCAGGCTTCCCTTTGATCGGATGACGGATGAGATCCGCGCACGCAACGTCGGCGCGGAGAAGGCTCCCTTGGTAACGGGGGTTTTCCGTGCACCGAAGTTTGGCAGAAACGAGCAGATTTACGTCGACATGCATCCTGCGGTTCAACAGATCGCGAGCACCGACGAACTTGCTGCTCGAGCCACCGAGGGGAAGCCGGACTTCCTCTTTGCGAGGGCCGCTGATTTTGCAGAGCTTGCTGCTGTTCGTCCGTTTCGTGCGTACCGATTTCTCGCTCCGGCGAACCACCGATTTAATTGGGCCATCATGCTCAGTTACCTCGACATGCCCGGCTCGAAAGAGTTCACGCCAGTGACTCGGACTTTCGATTTTGGGCAGGGAAGTCCCCAGGCTTCGTTCCTCTATGGATGGGGAAGCCCCGGACGGATGGAAGCGATGACGATCCGCAACACCTACGGAGATCGTTCTGCGGTGGTTGTTGAGGGTGATACCGCGATGCGGCAACTCGGGACGCGCTTTCTGCTGAACGCCGGATATATCCACGAAGGAAATCCCGAGCACGTGAGCGTTGAAATCACACTGAATGGAGAGCGGATCGGCGAGATTCGGCGAGCATCAAAGGCCCTGCGGACTTTAGAATTCGACATTCCTCCTGGCATTTGGATTCCAGGGAACAATGTCCTCGCGTTCCGTTACTCGTTCGAAGAGGGCAAGCCTGTTGATGCCCGTCGGCAACTGTTCATGTTCAACTGGGCGGCATTTGAGTTGAAGTTTCCGACCAGGCCGCAAGCCCTCGCGCCGACGGAAATTGCTTCGGAGCGACTGCCTGCCCGGTGATTGGGGCGGAGCGATTCTCTGGTCGAAATCCGGACCCTTTTTCCGCACATAGTCTACGCACATCGGCCATGCAATACTCCTCGCGCTGAGCGCGTCGCTGATATCATTTCGGAGCTGCAATGGAAGGATTGTTCACCATCGAGAATTTGATCGCCCTCGCGACGCTGACCTCGCTCGAGGTCGTTCTGGGGATCGACAACGTTGTCTTCATCGCTATCCTTGTGTCGAAGCTGCCTCCGGATCGACAGAAGTCCGCGCGGCAGGTAGGCCTTCTCCTTGCTCTCGTTTCGCGAATTGCGCTGCTTTTCTCTATTACCTGGGTGATGACGTTGACGGAACCGCTCTTCTCGGTGCTCGGGCACGGATTCTCTGGAAGAGACATCATCCTTGTTGTCGGGGGGCTGTTTTTGATCGCGAAGGCGACGCACGAGATCCACAATAAGATCGAGGGTGGTCACGAAGAAGGGGGGAAGCCGAAGCCCGCGAGTTACGTGTCTGTCATCTTGCAGATCATGATCATCGACGTGGTGTTCTCGCTCGATTCGGTGATTACCGCCGTCGGAATGGCGAAGGATCTGTGGGTCATGGTCACCGCTGTCATCATCGCTGTCGCCATCATGATGATCTTCGCGGAGAGAATTTCAGCGTTCATCGAGCGCCACCCCACCTTCAAGGTGCTCGCGCTCTCGTTCCTTCTGCTGATTGGCGTAATGCTCGTCGCCGACGGATGCGGGAAGCACGTCGACAAGGGCTATATCTACTTCGCGATGGGCTTCTCGATGCTAGTCGAGATGATCAATATGCGTGCGAATCCAAAGCGGGATACCGCTCAAAGCGGCGGCAAAAAAGCCCACGCTGAGCAAGTGGCGTAGCTCACACAAAGAAACGCCCCGGATGGGGCGTTTCCTGCGCTTCCTGCCACTGTGAGCAAATCACCCGGCGTATTTCACTGAACAGCCGTAAGACTTTGTTTGGGACGTCATGATTGGCTGTCCGCTGACAAGCGCTTGGAGCGCGTCGCGAGTGTAGTGAACGGTCTTCGCGGCATCGTCATCGGCCTGCGGATAGTTATCGAGCGCGCCCTGGTAAGCGATGGCACCGTTCTTATCGATGACGACCATCGTTGGAGTCGTTTTCGCATCGAACAACTTTCCAAGCTTCCCGTCTGCGTCCGCGATATATCCGGTAGGCTGCGCTTTCCATTCTCCGAGCGCGGCCGACACATCCTTTGGCGCGATATAATCTCCGTGTCCTTCATGTGTCGAATTCACAGTGAGCCACACAATTCCCTGCTTCCCATACTCGGCTTGCAACCCTTGCATGTAGTTGTTCTCGTAGACGCGCTGCACGAAGGGACAACCCTTATTGAACCATTCGAGCACGACGACTTTTCCCCGAAGCTTCTCGATGTCGTAGGTCTTTCCGTCCGTCGCCGTCACGCTAAAATTCGGCGCGGGCGCTTTTGCTGTCTCGGCAAACGCCGCTCCCGACAGACTCGCGCCGCAAATGACAGCCGAAAGTGAAAGTGCTGAGAGTAGTCGCATGATCGCTCCTTCGTTTTGCGAAATCAGATTCAGAGCCAAACTGGCTCCACAAACCACTCTCACAGACGACGAGGCATGAGGAGAATATTCAGATCGACTGTCCTCGCCCGGTTTCGCTACAGATAGAAGCGTGGAACAAAAGCGACGATCGGGGCCGCTCTCAATCTGACGAAGCGCAATTTGCGCAGTATGTGCGTGCGAAACTGGCGCGACTCCCCGAGGGCCTCGTAACCGGTCTAAGTCTTGGAAAGGCCTGGCGCAAATCACCTTTGACCTCCACCGTGGTCCGCAAACATTTCGTGATGTCGGTCTGAATCAACCTACTTTGCGCACCCATCGAAAAAGAAGCGCTCACTACCTACGCGGATCCACTCATAACTTTCCGCAGTAATCGTTGGCACGGAACTTGGTGTTGTGGAGGGTCAGTTGAAGTTGTCCGTGGGTCGATATTCAAAGTGTGAATTGTCGTTCGAGGTTGACCATGAAGAGTCGAGCTGTCCGCCGTCTGTTGTCCGGCTGGGCTTTTGCCTTCGCCGTACTTCTCCCTGTTCCTGAAATCGCTCACGCCGCTCCGACCGGGATTAAAGTCCCATCGGGTTCTACATTCATTCTCGATGGCGACTCTGGCAAGCAGTTCACCTGCGCGCCGGTTCGTCGCAAGCTCGTCAGCGGGCGTATCAGCCGGAAGTTGTTCTTTCCGTCGACGTATACGCTCACGGATCTGAAAGAGAAGATCAAAAAGGCATCCGGCTCAAAGAAGAAGTCGCTGCAGCGGAAGCTTGCCTCCGAGACGGCTCGCATTCGAGCGCAGGACGCGCAGTGCCGACTCGGTCCTGATCCTCTCACGCAGGTTCGGCGCGCCCTCACCGAGTCCGATGTGCGACACCTCTACGATCGAGCTGCTTTCGGTGCGGTCACTCCGGAGATCATCAATCTTGGTGTCTCTCAGGGGGTCGGTCCCCTCGTCGACAACTTGATGAATCCTGTGCCGAGCCCCGCGGTCGAAACAGAATCATCGAAGTACCTCGACGAGAACTTCACGACCGATTCGACAAACGTTACCGATCGCGGCGTGCAACTCTGGGCGCTCAACAACCTGATCAAGCAGCCAAACCCGTTCCATGATCGCTTCGCGTTCCTGTTCCTCCACAACGTCCTCGCCACGTCAATGGAAGCGTTGACGGACGACGCGATGAATCCGCTGATGGTGGACCACCTCAATAAAATCCGCGCTGGCGCAGTGAGCGGTGACTATATCACCCTGCTGAAGCAGATCTCTCGCGACCCAGTCATGCTCATCTGGCTGAACGGAAACCAGAATACGAAGTTCAAGCCTAACGAGAACTTCGCTCGGGAGTTGATGGAACTCTTTACCTTGTCGCCAGTCGATGCGGCAGGGAACATCAACTACTCCGAAACAACGGTGGCGCAGGTTGCTCGCGCTTGCACGGGCTGGACTGTTCAGCGGCTGAACGTTGGCGACAATCAGTTCGTGTATAGCTCGGTATTCGGAGAGCAGATTCACGACCCGGATCCTGCGAAGGTGATTTTCGAGGGGACGCCGTATCAGGGGCTCGTCAACAACGATTTCGATGTGATCGATCACATCTTCGCGCGCCACCCCGACGTTGATAACTATCTCGCTGAGCGGATTCTCAAGGAGTACCTCAACGAGACTCCTTCGCAACGGGTGGTTGAGTCGCTGGCCAGGTTCCTGAAGGCCAACAACTTCAACGTATCTCTCGCGCTGCGAAAGGTACTGAAGTCCGAGGCGTTCTACGATGCGGCCAATAGAAATTCGATTGT